>JAUVTI010000164.1 GCA_030601605.1 Gemmatimonadales bacterium | reverse complement strand
CTTCCTGGTGGCCGTGGCGCTCGTGCGCCCCGTCGGCCTGACCGATCTCAAGCCCAAGTCGGTGAAAAAGAAGCTCAAGGACAAGGCGTTCGCCCGGGGCGTGAACCGCGACGAGGTCAGGCAGGGAGCCGAGGAGCTGGGCGTTCCGCTCGAGGAGCACGTCCAGTTCGTGATCGAGGCCCTGCGCCCGATGGAGCAGGACCTGGGCCTCGGGACGGCATGACCCACGCCGTCGCCGGCCCTGCCGCGGCGAGCCTCAACGCCGGCGACCCCCTGTGCGTAGTACTCATATGAAGGACGCCGAGCTGGCGGCCCTCGCCCAGGCGGGCGACAGGGACGCGTTCGGGGAGTTGGTGCGGCGCCACGCGGCACAGGCAAGGCGGGTGGCCCGGGCGATCCTGGGGGATCCGGACGAGGCCGACGATGCGGCCCAGGATGGGTTCCTCGCGGCACTGCGGCACCTGGGGCGTTACGATCCGGCCCGGCCGTTCGGGCCCTGGTTGCTGCGGATCGTGGCCAACGCGGCGAGCGACCGGCAGAGGCGGCGCAAAGTCCGCCGCGCCGAGCCCCTTTCGCCCAGGATGCACGACGCGGAGCCCGGGCCGGACACGGTCACCGACCGGTCCAGCTTTCGGCAGGCGGTGCTGGCGGCGCTGGAGAGGCTGCCCGAGCGCCAGAGGATAGCGACGGTGCTGTTCGACGTGGAGGGCTACAGCCACAAGGAGATCTCGGAGGTGCTGGGCGTGCCAATTGGAACCGTGCGGTCGGATGTGTTCCACGCCCGGCGCACCTTGAGGACCGAGCTCGACGCCTGGAAGGACTGGAGGGAAAGCGAATGAGTGACACATCGCCATTCGATCACCGGCCGGACCCTGAGCTGGGGCGCGCCCTCGAGGACGCGCTCTCGGCCCCCGATGACGAGCGGTTCGCGCGCCAGGTCATGGCGGCGGCCGACTCAGTGTTCGGAGCGGGCGGGTCGGATTCGTGGTGGCAGGAGCTCACCGCGTGGGCGCGGCCGGGGCTGGTGGCGGCGATGCTGCTGATCGCCGCCGGCGCGTTCTGGATAGGGTCCCAGATGGGCCAGCGTGGCAACGGCAGCGGGACCGGCGCACTGGGCGATCCGCTCAGCGCCGCCGACAGCGAGCAGCTGGGCGTACCGGTGCTGCTCGCCGGTGGCGAGGCACCCTCCGTGGACGCGGTGATGGCAGTGGCGTTCGAGTACTGATGGTTATTCACAGACAACACGAGAAACGGTAACGGAGAGCATGTTCAACAAGTCGAAGGCCCTCGCCTGGAGCCTCCTCGCAGCCACCTTCCTGCTGGGAGCGGTGGTAGGCGGCGTGGCAATGGAGACGTGGGGAGACGACTACGACGGGCGGCGCCATGGGTCGCGTGAGCACGTGAGCTACACCGACCGGCTGGAGGCCGAGCTGGCGCTGACTTCCGCGCAGCGGGAGTCCGTGCAGGTGATCCTGGATCGTCGTGGAGAAGCGATGCACGAGCTGTGGAACGAGTATCGTCCTCTGCTCGACACCCTGCGCGATCAGATTCGCGGCGAGATCATGTCCCTGCTGGACGAGGAGCAGCAGGAGACATTCTCGGAGATGATCGCCCACAGCGACAGCGTGCGGGAGCACGGGAGACGGAGATCGTCCCGTGATCAGTAGAACGAAAATCACTCAGACATTTCTGTTCGGGATCCTCGCCGCGCTGGCGGTCCGCCCGGTAAGCGCGCAGGAGCCGGCTGACACACTGCAGCCCGACCCGCGGACCGGCCTCCCCGTCGTCACGCTGAACGAGGCCATCCAGATGGCGCTCACGGTGAGCCCTACCTACGTGCGCGCACAGGGCGACCAGGATGTGGCCTTCGCTCAGCGGCGCCAGGCATGGGGAAGCTGGCTGCCCACGCTCACCACGAGTGGGGCGTCCAACACCAACTTCAGCACCATTACGCGCGTGGATCAGAACACCGGCCTTCCGGTGGAGTCCGGCACTACTTCCACTACGTACTCGGCCGGCATCAGCTCCTCGTTGGAGATATTCTCGGGCTTCCGCCGCTCGGCGGAGATGCGGTCCAGCAGTGCGGGGATCGAGAGCGCCGACGCCGCCCTGGTGAGCCGTGAGTTCCAGGTCGTCCTGGAGACCAAGCAGACCTACTACAACGCGCTCGCCGCCGACGAGCTGGTGCGCGTCTCTGACCGGCGCATCGAGCGCGCGGAGGAGTCGGCCAAGATATCCCGCGACAAGCTGGCTGCCGGAAGCGCCATTCGGTCCGACACGCTCCGCGCCGTGGTCGAGCTCGGCAACGCCGAGCTGCAGCGGCTCAACGCAGTGACGGCCCGCGCCACCGCCGAGGCCAGCTTGGCACGGCTGGTGGGCCTCGACGGAAGCGTGCGGCCGTTGCGCGACTCCTCGCTGTTCGCACCCGTCACTATCGACACTGTGCAGCTGAGGATCGAAGCCGTGCAGAGCGCTCCGACGATCTTGGCGGCCGATGCAGGCGCGGACGTGGCAGCCGCCAACGTGAGCGTCGCCCGGGCGCAGTACTTCCCGTCGCTCACCGCGTCGGGTAGCCTGGGCTGGGCGAACACGGCAGTCAGCGGCACCGACGCCAGGGACTGGAACAACTCCTGGAACTTCCGGCTCGGCGTGAGCTGGCCCCTGTTCAACGGCTTCGTGCGCGAGACCAACGTGTCCCGACAGGCGGCAAATCGCGACGCAGCCCGAGCCACCGCGAACGACACCCGCCGGCAGGTGAACGCCCTACTCACGCAGTACCTGGCTTCGCTGGCGGCGGCGCGGCAGCGCTACAACATCGCGGTGACGAGCCTCGCCGCGGCCACCGAGGACCTGAGGGTGCAACAGGCGCGCTACCGCCTCGGCGCCTCGACATTTCTGGAGATCCTGGTTTCGCAAGTGAGTGTGGATCAGGCCGACATCGACCGGGTGCAGGCCGCGCTGGACTACCTCGTGGCCAAGGCCCAAATCGAAGCCCTGATTGGGAGGGAGATATGAGCGAGCCCGTGAGGCACATGGACTTCAGCACGGGCGACGTTCCACAGCCCGACATCATCATCCTGACGCACAAGCTGTCACGCGACTACACGCTGGGCTCCGAGGTAGTGCACGCGCTGTGCGAGGTGACCCTGCAGGTGCGGCGGAACGAGTTCACGGCCATCATGGGGCCCTCGGGTTCGGGCAAGTCCACGCTCATGAACCTCATTGGCTGCCTCGACACGCCAACCGGAGGCGAGTACTGGCTCAACGGCCAGAAGGTCAGCGAGCTCGACGACGACGAGTTGGCCAGGATCCGCAACAAGGAGATCGGCTTCGTCTTCCAGACGTTCAACCTGCTGCCCCGGGCGAGCTCCCTGCACAACGTGGAGCTACCGCTCATCTACGCGGGGATCTCCGGCAAGGCGCGCAAGGAGCAGGCCGCCAACGCGCTCGAGAGTGTCGGGCTCGGCGACCGGATGAGCCACAGACCCAACGAGCTCTCCGGCGGCCAGCGCCAGCGCGTGGCCATCGCGCGGGCCCTGGTGAACAGGCCCAGCATCCTGCTCGCCGACGAGCCGACCGGGAATCTGGACAGCCGCACCGGCTCGGAGATCATGGAAGTGTTCGAGCAGCTGCACGACACAGGACAGACCATTCTGCTCATCACACACGAACCGCACATCGCACAGCACGCGGGACGCCAGATCCATCTGCTGGACGGGCGTGTTGAACAGGACATCATCACCGAGAGAGTACGATGAGAACCATGATGAGAATCGCGCGCGCCCTGAGCGTGGCCTTGCCGGTAGCCGTTCTCCTGACGGGGTGCTCCGAGGAAGTGGAGCTGCCGGTCTACCAGATGGTTCCGGTCTCGACGCGCGACATAGTGGTGTCGGCGAGTGCCGCCGGCATCATCGAGCCCGTCACGATGATCGAGGTCAAGTCCAAGGCCTCGGGTGAGCTCTTCGAAGTCCGCGTAGAGACCGGTGACGTGGTAGAGGCCGGCGACCTGCTCGTCCGCGTCGACCCCCGCATACCGCGCGCCACGCTGCGCCAGGCGGAGGCTGACCTGGAGCTGGCCAAGGCGCAGCTCGAGGTGGCTCGGTCGCAGCTCCGCCGCGCAGAGGAGCTGTTCGAGACCCAGTCCATCACTGAGACCGAGTACGAGAACGCGACTCTCTCTGGCGCCAATGCCCGGGCCTCGCTGGTGCGCGCCGAGCGAAACGTCGAAGACGCGCGGATCAGCTTCGAGGACACGGACGTGAAGGCGCCCACCAAAGGCGTCATCATCGAGCGCAACGTCGAGCCCGGCAGCGTCATCTCCTCGGCCATGCGGGAGGTGGGCGGCGGCACGGTGCTGCTGCGCATGGCCGACCTGGACACCGTGCAGATCCGAGCGCTGGTGGACGAGACCGACATCGGCAAGATCCAGCCGGGCATGGAGGTCACGATCACCGTTGAGGCCTATCCCAACAGGCCGTTCCGCGGTCGCGTGCTCAAGATCGAGCCGCAGGCCGAGGTGACGCAGAACGTGACGATGTTCCCGGTGCTGGTGCGCATCGCGAATCCCGAGACGATGCTGAAGCCCGGCATGAACGCGGAGGTCGAGATGCACGTAGGCGAGCGCCGCGGCGTGCTCGCGGTCCCGAACGGCGCACTACGCACCGAGCGGGACTGGACCTCCGCCGCGCAGGTC
>JAUVTI010000039.1 GCA_030601605.1 Gemmatimonadales bacterium | reverse complement strand
GCCAGCGGCCCGACACGGTCGATGCGATCCCCATGAAGTCGCTCCGGGACGCGCCCGCCAGGTGCAGGCATTCGTGACGCCCACATGAGATTGTAGCCGACGCTGCGCATTCGAGTGCGCAGCAGGATGGGAGGGGCCGGCTCAGGAGGCGATACAATGCAGGCGGGATCGGGCACGGGCCATGTCACGGATCACAGGCCGAGGACGCGCTCGACGGGCTATGCTCTAATCCGTTACCGTCAAGTCACTTAGGCCACTCGGACTCCTGGCGCAGCCGCACGGCCCCTGTGAGAGCCGTCACGGCCTCCGCCACCTAACTATGCAAAACTAGGGCACTTACGAGCCTGGAAGAGACTGAGGGCGCCGCCCCGATTGCCCCGTTTCAACGAGTGCCGCATGTTCTGCCGTGCTCACCTCCGTCCCGGAGCCGCGGGGAGGACCGGGGCGCCCTACCCTCAGCCGAGCCGAGAGAGGACCCAACAGGGTGACCGGAGTCAGAGAGTCCAATCCGTCGCAGTACGTGGAGCTGGTCGACTTCCTGCAGCATGTGGGGAAGGACCCTTCACGCCTCGTATTCGAGGACGAGCTGACGGGCATCCACAACCGTCGCTACCTGCGCAGCTATCTGGAGCACAAGGTCCAGTGGGACAGTGAGAAGGAGAGCCGGCTCTCACTGCTCCTCATCGACCTGGACCACTTCAAGCAGATCAACGACACGCAAGGCCACGACATCGGCGACCAGGTGCTCACCTGGATGGCCGCCCTGCTCAAGGAACTGGCCGGCACGACCGGAATCCCGATTCGCTTCGCGGGCGACGAGTTCATTCTGCTGCTGCCCAAGACCTCTCGTGTGGAAGCGACGGGAGTGGCGGACCGCCTCTTGCAGCTCACGCGGGACCGTCCCTTCCGGCTGCGCGAGGCAGGAATCACGCTGCCGATCACGCTGAGCGTCGGCGTTGCGTGCGCCCCCGACGACGGAAGGGACCCCAAGGCTCTGTTCCAGTCGGCGGACACCGCGCTGTATCACGCGAAGCAGTCCGGAAGGAACCAGGCCGCCAGCGCAGCCGAAGTGGACCCCGGCAGGGTGTTCCCGAAGACCGCGCTGCACCGACTGATCGCGACGGGCATCGCCGGACGCGACGACGAGCTCTCCGTGGTCTCGGACGCGCTCGAGGCGCTCACTCGGGGTGAGAGCCAGTTCCTCCTCGTCGAAGGCAGCCCCGGAATGGGGAAGAGCGCGTTCCTCGAAACGGTGCGATCGAACCTCGCCGGCAACACCGCATACTCCGTGGTCAAGGTGTCGGGCGACCAGCAGGAGGGCTACCGACCCTACTACCTGGTAGCGCGCATCCTGGTGGCCCTGCTCAACGAGCGGGCGGACAGCGGACAGGGGGTCTTCCCGGGACTGAGCAAGCGGGAGCTCGGCTACCTGGCTCACGTGCTCCCGCAGCTGACCCAGGAAGGCGCGCCGCCGACCGGCGAAGACGAGACCCTGCTGCGACAGGGCATATTCGCCACGCTGGCGCGCTTCCTGCCCCGGGTCGTGGACTTCCGCCCGATGATCCTCCTCGCGGACGACCTGCACTACGCCGACGAGGCTTCGTTGCTGCTGCTCCGGATGCTGATGCAGCAGAAGGAGCCCGCGCTCCTCATATGCGGCTCGACGCTCGAGTCCCTGCAGCTGGGACGCGACGAGGACGCACCGCCACTGGAGCGGTTCTACGCGGCCCGCCAGCGAGAGCTGGGGATACGGCGCGTGAAGCTGAACCCACTGGGCGGTGACGACATCGCCGAGTACCTGCGGGGCGTCTTCCCCAGCCTGCAGATGCCCGAGGGGCTCGAGAAGGAGCTGGCCCGCACCACCCAGGGGAATCCGCTGTTTCTCGGCGAGATCATCCGCAAGCTGGTGGCGGACCGGAAAGTCTCGCTGGAGGGACAGGCGTGGGTGATCCAGCCGCTGGAGGACGGATACCTGCCGCGCTCGCTCGAGGAGATCGTGATGCAGAAGATCTCGGCTCTCGACGAGGAGGGCCGCGACATCCTCGAGCGCGCCTCTGCCCTGGGTGACGACGTCTCAGTCAGCATGCTCGCCGGATCGGCCCAGGTCGATGAGAACCGGATCCTCGAGTTCCTCGACCGCGCGGAGGCGCTCGGGCTCGTCAGCCTGGACTTCCAGATCAACGACGAGGTCATGCACTTCCTGGGCAAGCAGATCGCGGAGATCAGCTACGGAGTGATCAACCCCGATCGACGCCTGGAGCTACACGAGAGGATCGGCAACTACCAGGAAGGTCTCTACGAGCAGCGGCTGCTCCCCTCCGCCTCCCTGCTTGCGTACCACTACAAACGCTCCGCCAACCAGGAGAAGGCGCGCAGGTATGAGCGCGCGCAGCTCGCCCAGAGCCAGCTGGTGTTCGACCCCAAGGAGGCGGCAGAGTACACCGGAGAGATACTCGAGGGGGAGGTCGAGGAGGAGCAACGGCTGGAACCGGACAGTCTCCGCCTGGTGCCCGACGTCCTGCGCACCTTCACCAAGGCGGTCCGCAACATCCAGCTCTACCCACCCGAGAGCAAGGCAGTGGCGCAGTCCGTCACGGACGTGAAGGACGCTCTCCAGACCATTCTGGAAGTGAACGAGCGTCTCCACCTGTCCCAGGACCAGCGCTTCCTGCTGGCCAACGGGCAGCGTGTGGACATCTCCGAGTTCTCGGTGCTATCGGATGCGTTCCTGGAGATGCTCACGCGGACCGAGCTGAGGGGAATGACGTTCGGGGGCGGCGTCACTCAGGACGAGTTGAGCACCCTGATCAACGCGCTGAGCCGAACCAAGCCAGAGGCCATCGCCCAGGGACACTGGAAGAGTTTCGCGCTCGACCACGGGCTCGACCATATCGAGTTGGAGCAGGTACGCTACTCCCGCGTCGTGCGCCGGCGCGCGACCACCGCCGTCGGGCAGCGCACGATCGAGGAGGCGCCGCTCGAGACCGACGAACTACAGAACGTCCCCGAGATCCTGCGTGCGTTCCAGGGCGCGGCCAAGATCGTCAAGCTGTACCCGATGGACTCCAACCCGGTCGTGAGCGCGGTGGAGCGGCTGCACGGATCGCTCGAGCCGATGTGGAGGCGGCATACGGTGCTGACTCTGGCCGGCCTCGACGAGTCATTGCTCATGAACGGCGCTCGCGTCGACACGTCAGCGTACGACGCTCTCGCGGCGAGCGTGCTGAAGTTCATGGGCTCGGCCGGCCTTGCCAGCATCACCTTCTTCCAGAACGTCCCGATGCCCGAGATCGAGTCATTCGTGGGGGCGCTGCGTGACCTCCCGTCCGGAGCGGACCGGGCATTCTGGGACGAGTTCGCGGCGCAGAAGGCGTTCTCCGGGATCAGCTTCAACCAGAGACAGTACGCCGCCGGCGTGGTGCAAAGCCTGCTCAGCGTCGTCGAGCCCAGTGAGGATGAGGCCGCACAGTCCGACGCCACCGCAGCGTTCATGGAGCAGCTCGCCGAGCAACCGGAAGAGGCACTGCTCGTGGCGCTGCCGCGGTTCGGTAAGGAGCTCCTCGTCAAGGGCGAGTTCGAGCTGGTGAGAAAGCTCCTCCAGCGCATGTTCAGCAACTTCCAGGCGGAGGACACTCCCACCCGCGAGCGAACGGTTCAGGCGTGCCACTCGCTCCTGGGTCTGCTGATCCTGGGGCTCCAGCGCAAGCTGATCGAGCTCGCCGTGGAGACCCTGCTGACAGCTCTGTCGGAGGAGTCCGAGCCCAGGGTGCTGCGGGAGTTCGGCAACGTGTTCCACGCGATAGTCAACGTCGCTTTGCAATTCGGCGACCACCAGACGGCGAGCCGCATCCTGCTGGGACTCAAGGACCGAGGGCAGGAGATCGAAGACGCGGGCTACACCGATGCGGACACGCTCTCCAAGCTGCTCGATCGGGGTCTCGAACTCGGCGCACAGCAGCTGCTGATAGAGGACCTGCGGTCCAGCGACTCCGATCGCCAGGGCCGCGCCGCGCAGGTGATCGGCAGCCTGGGCCGCTCCGGCATCCCGCTCCTGCTGGAGGTGATCAAGCGAGAGCGCGACTTCCGCACGCGTCAGATGGCGGCAAAGCTCCTGGCCGAGATGGGTCCGCAGGCAGTGGCCGAGCTCAAGCGGGTGCTCGCGACGGAGGCGATCGTCGAGCAACGGTTCCGCGTGCTCGAGGTGGCCGATACGGTCACCCAGGACCTGCGCGGCGAGGTGGAGTACGCGCTGGCGGACGACAACTCCAAGATCCGTCGCGCCGGGTTCCGCCTCGTCGAGCGCCTCAAGCAGGACGACATGATCCCCATGGTCGTGCCCCACGCGGCCGATGAGGATCCCCAGGCGGCAAAGGGAGCGATCGCCAGCCTGGCGGCGCTCGGATCGCCGAAGGCCGTGGAGGCGCTGCTCGAGATCCGCAAGACCGCACAGGACCCGAGGGTGCTCATCGCGCTGTGCCAGGCGTTCGGACAGGTGGGGGACCCGGCCTGCATCGAGGCGCTCGCCGGCGTCCTGAACGAGCGGAAGTTCCTCTTCTTCGGGCGGCGCTGGGAGGAGCAGGTCCGCAGCACGGCCGCCACGGCCCTGAAGCAGCTGTCCCACCCGATGGCCGCCGAGGTACTGGCGCGCCTCGTGAAGGACCCCGATCCGCGCGTGCGCAGCGTAGCGCGCGGCGCCACCGCGCAAGGCTCCTAGCCAACGGAAACCCGAGGACGCCTATCGGGGTTTAGGGAGTATCCCGACCCCGGAGTCCTCGATGCATACGTCCCGCCCTCCCCTTGGCACGGCCCCCGCAATCACGGCCCTGTTGGCCGCCATCCTGCTGCTTGCGGTCCCGGAGCCGGCAGCCGCACAGTGGCCGCCTGACACCCTCGAGAACCTCGAGGTGCTGCCCCAGGACATCGACACGCGCGAGCTGATAGGGATCATGGCGGGCTTCACCCGCGCCCTCGGGGTGCGCTGCCAGTACTGCCACGTGGGTGAGGAGGGGATGCCCCTGGCTCAGTTCGACTTCCCTTCGGACGAGAAGGAAACGAAGCGCAAGGCACGCGTCATGATCCGAATGCTGCAGCACGTGAACGGCGACCACCTCGAAGAGCTGGAGACGCGCTCGGACCCGCCGGTGGGGGGGCCCTGCGCTACGTGTCACCGGGGTGTGCAGAGGCCGCGCATGCTGCAGGACGTCCTGATCGAGGCCTACGAGGAGGGCGGGCTGGATGCGGCCGTTGCCGAGTACAAGGCACTGCGCGAACGCTATTACGGCCGGTTCGCCTACGATTTCGGCTCCGTCCCGTTGGACGACGTGGCAAGGCAGGTGGGACAGCGGGGTGCGTTGGGTGACGCGGTGGCGCTCAGCGAGCTCAACGTGGAAATGAATCCCAGCTCGGTGTTCGCTCAGCGGCAGTTCGCCGGCCGCGCGATCGAGCACGCCATGATCGAAGAGGGCGCGGACGCGGGCGCTGCGCTGTACCACGACCTAAAGAGCGAGCTGCCGCCCCAGGCACTCCCCGAGATCATGCTGAACTCGCTCGGCTACCGCTTGATGGGCACCGGGCGCGTGGAGGAGGCCATTGCGGTGTTCGAGCTGAACGTCGAGGCGTACCCCGCGGCCTTCAATACCTACGACAGCCTGGGTGAGGCATACATGACCCACGGCGATACGGAGCTCGCCATCCGGAACTACGAGAAGTCGTTGGAGCTCAACCCCGAGAACACGAACGCCACCGACATGCTGCAGCGCTTGCGCGGGGAGACCGGCGGCGAAAACTAGTTGTGGTCGGGAGTGTCGGGTGGGCTACTTGCCCCGCTTGAGCATCCCCGCGCCCATCAGCTCGGCGGCGAATGCGTTGGCCTGCGCCAGCTGCTTCACGTAGTACTCGCCCGCCTTCTGGGCCAGTTCGTAGGTGGGATAGCTGCTGACGCCGAACGACTTGTCGAACGCCGGACCGCCGCGGCCGTCGACCAGAAAGACGAACCGGTCCTTGGCGCGGACTACCGTGATGCGGGAGTTGGGGTTACCCGGCCCCGCTGGCTTGGTAGAGCCGGGTTGGGAATGGGGTGACGACATCGGTCAGGCGGTGCCCTGGGCGCTCGCCAGGACGTACAGCTCGCCGGCTCGCTGGGCTTCCTCGGGAGTGGCGAAGGTCGTGATCCCCCACGACTTGTCGAACACGCCATCCCCGCGGCCGTCCACCAGGAAGAGGAACCGCCCCCGCCACTTCACCACGCTCACCCGCGAATCGCGGACCCTGCTGCCGCCGTTGTCTCCCATCGACAGGACTCTCCAGTTGGAGTGCCGGCTAACGGCGACACCTTACACCTTTCCAGCGAGAGGTTCTGTGACGCATGTCGCTGTCGGAGCGGCAGACCGATGCGTTTCGGCTGGCGCGACAGTGTGAGCGAATTGCGCGTGCATTGCTGCAGTGACAGTGGTCACTCGGTGACGTGGTGCAAAACGGACCAGCCGTCAGAACCAACGAAAAACGGCGCCGAGCGCGAAGGCCCCCAATTCGCCCCGTGGGTGTTACGATTCAGGGCACGCCGGACACTCGATGGAGGCACGACATAGATGAGAATACGGTTGTGGATCGTTGCAGCCGCGGGATTGCTGGGGGCGGTCGCGGTGATATCCGCGTGCACCGCATTCGGCGATTGCGAGTTGGATCGAATCGACGCCTCGATGAGCGGCGCCAACCTCGAGCTCAACGGGACGCCGGCGTTCGTCACCCTGGCCGGCACCGTGACTCCGGGGAACGTGAACGCCGATACCTACAACCGGCTGGTCGGGGCTCTAATCGAGGGCAGCGAGAGCACGATCGGCGCCGCGTGGACCCTGGATCAGGGCCTCACCGAGCCAGGGTGGCTGGCGCTCGTGCTGGGCGTCGAGACGCTGGAGGGAGACACGATCCATGTGGAGCAGGCGGCGATCGGCGGAGGTTGGGGGTTCTTCGATGCGCCGGTCACGCCGCTGCTGGTGAGCCTCAAGCTGGGCGACTTCCAGGCCACCTCGGCCGCCGGAACGGCAGTCGTCCTGGGAACGGCCCCGCTGAACCTGCGGCTGGACCTGATCCTGGGCAACACTGACGGCGACACCGTCCTGGTTCAGGGCGACATGGTGTTCCGGCGCACCCAGGAGGCCGTGAGCTGCAGCTGAGCCACACGTAGCACCGCGGAAGCCTACTCCTCCGCCACGCTCCCCCGGAGACTCCCCGGCAGCGCGTTCCGGTGCACCAGGATGCTGACCGTCTTGGCCCGCACGAACTGCTCCGACATGTATACGTAGCCGTCCGCGACACCGGTCTCGCCCCAGGAGTTCTTCGTCACGTAGTACCTGGTGCCGTTCTGGTCGCGTGCGATTCCGACGATGTGCATCAGGTGGTCGTCGGTGGACGTGTAGTTGTCGAACATCTGCTGCCGTACTTCCTGCGTGACCGTCAGCTCCGGCTGCGGCACGCCGCACACCATCCCCCGCTCTTCACTCGACCGGGACTCCCACGGGACCAGCGGCAGGACGGCCACGCCCTTGCTGTGGCAGAAGCTGCGCTCGCTCACGTCACCGTCCCAGTCCACTGAGTACCCGTTCTCGATGGCGTTGTCGATCACACCCATGAGATCATCGAGCGGCACATTGTAGCTCTTGTTTCGAGCCCAGTTGTCCGGGATCTCGACCGCGAACCACGTGTTGAACGGGTGGTGTGTGAAGGACGTCAGCTCCACGTAGTCGTCCGGACCCAGCCCCAACCAGTCGGCGAACGAGCGCGGAGTGTACGTCCGGCCACCGTACGTGAACTGCTCGGGAATCGGTCCAAGGTACGCGTCCAGGATGCCGTCAATGGCGTCGGGCCAAACCGGGCTCAGCTGGCGCCGCTCGACCAGGGCGTCCGCGGCGGCCTGCACCATGGCGAACAGCTCGCTATGGTCGTGCCCCGGGGCTCCGTAACGGCGCCCTTCGTAGACTTCCTGCGGCACGGCGCCGTACTTCCGGATGGCGCGGATCACGTCGCCGGCGAGGCTACCCTGCCCGATCGTCGTGTTGCCGTGCAGCCGCACGTAGTTCCGCACCTTCTGCGGGTACGTGACGCGCACGAAGAACATCTCGGACAGATCCACCGGCTCCTTGCCCATACGCAGGAGCTCAGTCTCCATGAAGGACGACGAAGCGAAGCTCCAGCACGTGCCGGTGCGCCCCTGGTTCTTGACCGAGGTCGTCGCCACATCACTCACTATCGTGAAGTCGAATCCCTCTTCCTGAGCGGCCGCGGCCGGTGCGACCAGCGCGGCGAATAGCAGAATAAAGAACACCCGCTTCATCGTCTTCCCACCTCTCCTCGGGTTGTCGCGCAATCTACAGCCGGCCCCGATGCGCGGCCGCATCCTGATGACGACTTAATGTCGATTTCATACTTCTAGTTGGAAGTCACCGCCCGCGCTCTCCGAACCGAAACCGGGCATCCCATGCTCTGCCGCCAGGGCCGCTCCAGCCCACCCGGCACCGTGCCGTAGATGGCCGCGAACGCCTCCTCGTTGGCGAGCACGCCGCCGGGCTCGTCGGTGCCCGCCAGCATCCGATATGCATCGCGGAACGTGTCGATGCCGTAGCGCTCGACGAGGAACTTCACGAAGGACGCCGCCTGGGGGTACGCGACCGTCGGGTTGGATGCCTGGCTGCCGATCTCGGTGAACCGGAACAGGGTGTCGAGCGGTATCAGCTCGCCTGCCCCAGCCGACTCGCAGGTCACCTGGTCCGCCGTGAGCCCGGGATGCCCGAAGAATTCCAGCGCGTCCGCCCCGAGACGCTCCGACACGTACGTGGCGAAGCCCTCGCTCAACAGAGCCGGGGGATCGCCCAGCCGGCGCGCCACAACGTGCGCCAGCTCGTGGTACGGATTCAGTCGGATCAGGTCGTTGTAGATTTCGACGATGTTGTTGCCCCACGCCCACCCGACCCCGACGTGACCAGTCTGATCGGTCTTCGTAGCGGAGTCGGGATAGAACACCAGGCGCACCCGGTCCGGGAAGGCCACGCCGAGCTCGTCGGCGATCGCCTCGAGGGCGGCCTCGCGTTGCTCGCCGATCGCACGGATCTGTTGCGCGGCGAGCGAGCCTCTCCAGGCATGGATGTCCAGGTGGGCCGTGGCCAGGCTGTCGAAGTAGTCCGCCGGGTTCATCGCGGCAGGATTGCCGGCTCCAACCCGGTACGACTGCTCGAAGAACCGTTCCACGTCGGCCTCCCCCGGGCCCGACTCCAGCACCTGGCCCAACCGAACGCGCAGCGCGCCCTCTACCGACATGCGGGTGAACTCGTAGGGCGCCTCGATCAGCCGCACCTCGTAGGGATGCAGCTCGATCCGGGTCTGCCGCTGCCAGTTGGGAAGGAGCCACAATCCGGGGGCCGCCCGGAGGTCGAGGGAGAGAGTCACCGGCCGGCCGGTCCGGTTCTTGACCGCCGCGCGGAACATGTTGGCTCCCGGCGCCGGATCTCCCAGGTCGAGGTCCCAGACGCGGAGCTCGGGAGTCACCACGATCTCGAGCCGGGCCCGCGACGTCTCGGATTGGTAGTCCCCACCGGACGACCCATCCGAAGAGCCCGCGCAGCCGAGCGCCGCGATCCCGCACCCGGCGACCAGCCGTTGGAGCACACGCAGCGTTGACATCCCACCTCCCGAGTTCACAGGAAGGTCGCGAGGGAGCGGCCGCCGCGCCAGATTGAGGCCCATGAGCCACCTGAACGAGACCGTCGCGCGGCTGCACCGGGAAGCGCCGCTGACCGACACACACGCGCATCCCGCAATGAAGGCATACCTGTTCCGCCGCAACCTGTGGCGACGTTACCGCTCCAGCATGGTTCTCAACCCCTTCGCGTCACGCGCCGACTTCAACCGGCTCGAGAGCGGCGGCGTGGGCATCGTCTGGTCGGCCAACTACATCCCCGAGCGCCAACTGCTCGAGGACTGCTTCCTCCTGCGCGTCATCTCGGCTCTTCTGCTTCCGGCCCATCGCAAGATCACCACCGGCAACCCGTTCGACCGGCTGCTCGAGATGATGGATGCCATGGAGCGGGAGATCGCAAGGCGTCCCGACCGTGTGGAGTTGGCCAAGTCGGTCGCGGACCTGCGGCGCATCCGTGAGGCGGGGAAGATCGCGATCGTCCACACGCTCGAGAGCACACACATGCTGGAGCGGGATCCCGAGCGGATCGACGTTCTGGCCGACCGTGGCGTCGCGATGATCATCCTGGCCCACTTCTACGACAATGGATTCGTGGCCCACGTGGACGGGATGCCGGAGGACCTGTGGCTGCGCAGGCTGTGCACGTTCGACTTCGGCGCGGGCGGCACGCCGCCGCTCACCGATCTGGGACGCGAGCTGCTGCGCAAGATGGTGGAGCACCGGATGCTCGTTGACGTGACCCACTGCACGCCGGCTGCCCGCGCCGAGGTCTATGCGGAGCTGGGCCGCGCCGTGCCGGTCCTCGCGACCCACATCGGCGTGGCGCGGCTTCGGAACGACCCCTACAACCTCACCGACGACGAGCTGCGCGAGATCGCCGCGAGCGGCGGAGCCATTGGTGTGATCTTCATGACGTACTGGCTTTCACCGGACAAGCCGGGGAACGGGTTGGAGGTGATCTGGCAGACGATGGAGCACATCCATGACGTGACGGGTTCCTGGGACCACGTGATGCTGGGCACCGACTTCGATGGGTTCACCGATCCGCCAGACGATGTGCGGGACGCCTCGGAGCTTCCCAAGTTCACGCAGATGCTGCTCGATCGCGGAGTTCCGGAGGACGACGTGATGAAGATCCTCGGCGGCAACGCGATGCGCGTTCTAGAGGCGGGGTGGCGCTAGTGCTGGTCGTAATCAGCGATCTCCACCTGCGGCTTCGGCGGGACGGGCTCGAGCATCACACCGTGCAGGTGCTAGACGAGATAGCGGCCGGCAACTCCGAGAACCTCGCACGGGCGTCTTTCTTTTGCCGCGGCGCGTTCCGGCCGGTATGCTAGCTGGGTGTACGCCACCTGCCTCTTCTGCAATCAGTACCTCGGGACCAACGACGTAGTTGAAGCGTTCCCCGTGGGGCGGCGCCTCGCATTCGACTCCGCGCGGGGGAGACTGTGGGTCGTTTGCCGCCACTGCGAGCGCTGGAACCTGTCGCCACTGGAGGAGCGCTGGGAGGCGGTCGAGGACTGCGAGCGCCGCTTCCGCGCGACCCGCCACCGTGTCACCAGCGAGAACATCGGGCTCGCTCGTCTGCTCGAAGGGTTGGAGCTCGTGCGCATCGGAGATCCGCTCAGGCCCGAGCTCGCGGCCTGGCGCTACGGCGATCAGTTCGGCCGCCGCCGCCAGGGAATGCACCGCGCCGGAGTCGGAGCGGCAGCCGTGGGTAGCGCCCTGCTGGTGGGATGGATCGCGCCCGCGGCGGCGATCGCCGGAAGCTGGTGGGCATACAAGGCAGTGGACACGTGGGTCACCTCGTCACGGCGGCGGCGCCTGATCGCACGAGTGCCCACGGACGATGGGGACGTGCT
Organism: Gemmatimonadales bacterium; assembly: GCA_030601605.1. Classification (GTDB taxonomy): domain Bacteria; phylum Gemmatimonadota; class Gemmatimonadetes; order Gemmatimonadales; family GWC2-71-9; genus WVYX01. The sequence continues at coordinate 1,125 of JAUVTI010000039.1, read as the reverse complement.
GACGGTGTTGGGGGAGCATGCCGAGTACCTCAGGCTGCGGCCGGACCTGGAGGCCGAGGACGGGTGGAGCCTCGAGGTGCCGCACATCGAAGGCTGCCGTGCCCTCAAGGGGCAGCACGCCCTGAATGCCGTAGCACTCCTCATGCCCAAGCTGAACGCCGCAGGCGCGCCGCAGACCCGGGTTGATCGGGCGCTCCGGCTGTTGGAGCGCTTCGACGAGCCCGAGCGTTATCTCCTCGCTGCGGCTCACGTCGCGGACAGCAAGGAGCCCGGACGCAAGGTGCTCGCCAGACTGCCGCTGGACGTGCGGCTCGCCATCGAGATGGCGGCCAACGAGGAAAGCGAGCGGTTCGCGTTGGAGGGGGACCTGGCGCTCCTGGAGCTGGACTGGAAGGAGGCCGAGGAGGTGGCCGCGATAGCGGACGACCTGCTCGTGCCGCCCGATGTCGAACGCAGGCTACGGGAGATGCGCGACCCGGATCGACCGTACTTCTTCAGGCACCGCTGACGGACTACCCTCCCATGAACCACCCGCTCCGCTCGTGCACCGCGTCTCCGAAGCGGTGCATCTGCTTCATCTCCTCGGGCGAGAGCGGCCCGTCCTCCAGCGCGGACAGGTTGTGCTCCAGTTGTTTCCGGTTGCCGGGCGCAGTCATGACCACGTGCACCTGCGGATTGGACAGCACGAAGCGGTAGCACTGACCGGCGCTCGGACGGAAATCATCTCTGGACCACCCCCGCGGCCGGCGCAGCAGCCTGCGCCACCTTGTAGCGGTGTAGCTCACGACCCCGGGGTTGTGGCTCCCGACGTGGGGGAAGATGTCGCGCTCGGCCCCGCGGTGCGCCGCGTTGTAGCGGATCATGAGCACGTCGAGCGCGCCTTCCTCGGCGAGCCGCCCGGCGAACTGTCGGTCGTGCGATGACATCCCCACCGCTCGTACCTTTCCCTCCTCGCGGAGCCGGTAGAGCTCCTCTCGCGCCCTTTCCGGGAACTCCCTGCCCTTCATTACCCCAAGAAAAAGGAAGACGTCGATGTAGTCCGTGCGCAGCTTGCGCAGCCGCTTCTCGCACGTACGTCGCACGTCCTGGTGTCCCCAGATGTAGTTGTACGCGCCGGTCGCCACC
>JAUVTI010000106.1 GCA_030601605.1 Gemmatimonadales bacterium | reverse complement strand
GGGCAGCCCCAGCCGTGGCAGCGGCGGCCGTGGGGGTATGGCTCGTGCTGGGGGACGGAAGTACTCAGGCGCCGGACACGGTCGCTGGTCAGGCGAACGTGGCCGCCACCGAGGCCGCACCGCCGGCGGCGGGCGTTGCGCTCGTAGAAGTGGTGCCCCCGCATCTGGCGCTGACGCAGGGCAGCACGGCTGCGCTCAGCGCCACTCCCCGTGATGCGAGCGGAGCCGCCGTGGATGCGGCCTCGGTTTCCTGGGTCTCGGCCGACCCCGACGTCGCTGCGGTTTCAGCGGCTGGCCTGGTCACGGCCGTGGCACCTGGAACCGCCACGATCACCGCACGCAGCGAGGGGAGCTCTGCATCCATCGCGGTCACGGTGACCGCGCCGCAGCCACGCGTGGCCGCACCCGACCGCGTAGCTCCACGAGTCACGTCGGTCGTTGTCTCACCGCCGAGCGCCTCGATTCTCGTCGGCGGTACGCGCCAGCTCGCTGCCGCCGCGTACGACCAGAGCGGTGCGGAAATGTCCGGCCGCGGATTCACGTGGGCCTCGAGCAACCCGGCAGTCGCAAGCGTGACGCCGAACGGGCTGGTGCGCAGCGTATCGGAGGGCTCTGCACGGATCACGGCCTCGAGTGGGAGCTACGCCGGCACGGCGACGATCACCGTGGGCTCACGTCCCGTGACGTCCGTCGCGCTGTCGCCGGTCCGCGGCCAGATCGCCGTGGGAGCGACGCTGCAACTCTCCGCAACCGCGCGTGACGAGCGCGGAGAGACACTGACAGGTCGGGCGGTGTCCTGGGTCTCCAGCAACCCGAGCGTGGCATCCGTATCCCAATCCGGACTCGTGACCGGCGTTGCGCCCGGCTCGGCCACGGTCACAGCCTCGAGCGGCGCCGTGTCCGCCGGCGCTACCATCGTCGTCGAGGCACCGGCCGCGGTGGCCGCTCCCGCAGACCCACGGCCCGAGATCGAGGCCGTCATCGACAGCTACCGGCGCGCCATCGAGTCGCGCGACCTGTCACAGCTGCGGCAGGCCTACCCCGCCATGACCGATGAGCAGGAGCGAGGCTGGCGCAACTTCTTCGGAAACGTCACCGACCTCACGGCACAGCTGCGCATCCTCGAGCTCGATCACTCGGGTGATGACGCCAGCGCTCGCATCGAGGCGACGTACCGCTACCGCATGAACCGATCACAGGAACAGACTTTCGTCTTCACTGCGACCTTCAGCCGTACTACCCAGGGGTGGCGGCTCACGGCGGTGCAGTGATCCTCACCGGGGGAAATGTATGAAGCGTTGCCTGTTGCTTCTCGTCCTGGCCATGGCACTCGGCACACCCGCTCATGCGCAGGGATTGCGCGACAAGATCAACGAGTTGTTCATCTTCGGCTCGGGTCAGGATCCACTGTTCCTCGGCGGTACCGCAGATCCCAACAACCCCATCTCGGTGCAGGTCCACGGTGCCCACTTCGTTCCGGCGGCGGTGGAGAGCAACGGCACGCTGATCTCGTTCCTGACGTCGGCGATCGGCACCAACATCGCGAACATTCCCATCAGCGCTACGTCCAGCGGCCAGACGTTCAAGTTCGTGGGCGGAGTTCCGGTACCCACAGCCACGTCACCGGGGCCGATCTTCGCCGAGCGCGCCCAGACACTGGGTCGCGGTAGAGTGTTGGTCGGGGCGACCATCAATGTCGTAAACCTCAAGACCGTACGCGGCGTGGACCTCGACAACGTGTTGCTCAACTTCACGCACGAGAACGTGGACTTCGAGGGGTGCGATGCTGCACTCGGCGGCGACTGCAGCCTCATGGGCATCCCCGGCCTGGAAAACGAGTTCATCCAGCTCAACATGTCGATGGACCTCAACGTGACGGCGGCGTTCTTCGTGCTCACCTACGGCCTGTTCGACTGGATGGACGTCGGAGTGGCAGTGCCGATCGTCTCCACCTCGTTGCGGGGTTTCAGCGAGGCACAGGTGGTGCCGTTCGGGGGACCGGAGGCCACACACTTCTTCGCCGGCACGCCGACCAATCCCGAGCTCAGCGACACGCGCTTCGTCGAGGGCTCCGCCAGCGGCCTCGGTGACATAGCCGCGCGACTCAAGGTGGGGTTCAGCCAGTCGGAGAACGTCGGATTCGGCATACTGGCGGACGCACGGTTCGCAACCGGTAGCGAAGAGGACCTGCTGGGATCGGGAGACACTTCGATCCGCGGGCTGGGCATCGTGTCCGCCCGGTTCGGCAACTTCTCACCCCACGCCAACGTCGGGTACGTCTATCGCAGCGGTGAGTTGCAGAACGACGCCGTGCTCGCCACCATCGGCTTCGATCAGGTGCTGGCGTCGTGGGCGACGCTCGCCGCCGACCTGATCACGGAGCTTCAGGCAGGCGACACCAAGCTCAACGTTCCGGGGACGGTCACGATCCAGGTGCCGTTCACGCGGACCGTCGAGCCCACGAACATCCCGAACATACGGGACGACATCATCAACGGGTCGATCGGGTTCAAGTTCACGACGTCACCGGGTCTGATCATCGTGACCAACGCGCTGATACCGCTGAACAACGGCGCGCTGCGTCCGGACGTCGCCTGGACGGTGGGGTTGGAGTACAACTTCTAGACTTCCAGCGGGTACCCGCAGGAGGCCCCTAACGCCCAATCCGCACCGGCAGCCGCTGGGCGCCCCAATCGCCCGGAGGACCGTCGAACACACCCGCACACTCGGTTCCGCACTTGGCGCAGCGGCCATCGTCGGTCAGGCGCCAGGTGTGCAGCACGTACCAGTCCCGCGCTATCAGCGTCTCACCGCACCCGTGGCAGATCGTGCTCCCGCCTTCGAGGTCATGCACGTTGCCGGTGTAGGCATAGCGCACGCCGTTCTTGATGGCGATCTCGCGCGCGCGTGTCAGCGTCGCGGGCGGCGTGGGCGGCACGTCCAGCATCTGGAAGTCCGGGTGGAACGCGCTGAAGTGGAGCGGCACGTCGGGGCCCAGGTGCTCCACCACCCACTGTGACAGCTCCTCGAGCTCGGCGTCCGAGTCGTTCTTGCCGGGGATGACCAGCGTGGTGAGCTCGAGCCACACGTCCGTCTCGTGCTTCAGGTACCGCACCGTATCGAGCACCGGCTCGATGTGCCCCTTGGTGAGCTGCCAGTAGAACTCCTCGGTGAACGCCTTGAGGTCCACGTTCGCGGCGTCCATGTGGCGGTAGAACTCCCTGCGCGGCTCGTCGCACACGTAGCCCGCCGTGACCGCCACCGTCTTGATGCCCTTCTCGCGGCACGCCTGCGCCACGTCTATCGCGTACTCGTGGAAGATGACGGGGTCGTTATAGGTGAACGCCACGCTCTTGCACCCGAGTTGCGCCGCCGTCTCAGCGAGCCCCTCCGGCGACGCCGCGTCCGCCAGCGTGTCGATCTCACGTGACTTACTGATATCCCAGTTCTGGCAGAACTTGCACGCCAGGTTGCAGCCCGCGGTGCCGAACGAGAGCACCGGCGTCCCGGGGTGGAAGTGGTTGAGCGGTTTCTTCTCGATGGGGTCCACGCAGAATCCGCTGGAGCGCCCGTACGTGGTGAGGACCACCTCGCCGTCCTGGCACATCCGCACGAAGCACAGGCCGCGCTGCCCCTCCCGCATGTGACAGTAGCGCGGGCACATGTCGCACTGCACACGTCCGTCGTCCAGCTTGTGCCAGTACTTGGTGGGTACGACCGAGGCGGATACTTCAGGCATGTGTTCGTTCGGCTCCTACCTAAGGATAGGCATGCGGGACTCTCAATGACAGAAGACCGACCGGCATCGCTGCCGATCGGCCTTCCCCCCGCGAGTGCGGGCTGCCCCCCAAGAGGCGCCTAGCGACCGTTGGCTCGCCTGGACTCCTTGACCCCGACCTTCACCATGTCGCGCGTGGGCAGGTAGTACACCGTCGTTACGACGCCCGTGTTCTCCGCCACCTGCTGCCGCACGATCTCGGCATCGTGACCATTCGTCCCGCCTGGCTTTGGCCGGGTGGCCCGAACGGCTGATGGGAGCGGTACCGTGTCGCCCGTGTGCGGGACAATGCGGCACTTGGTGAGCCACTCCGAAAGCTGGGGCAGGACACCAACGAAGTCCTCGCCCCAAAGAGTGCACTCGACTGTGAACGACCTACGGAACATCTGCCACTCCTGTTGTGCTGCGTGAAACGGTTTCTGGATGCTGTCGTACACCGTACGACAGCGCTGAAGGCTACCTTCGTACAGCGTACGAGTCAACCCCAGCCGGTTGCGGCCAAAACGGGGGTTGGCGCCTGGCTGCCCCTGTCGTACATTGTGCGAGAACAGCCCAAAGCGCCCTATGATCCTGAGAAAACGGAAGCACCCGCCCCGGGAGAGCAGCGACGCCCGCGAGGCCCTGGTGGACGCCGCCGTCCGCATCGTGAACGACGAGGGCCGCCAGTTCGACGCCCGATCGGTCGCGAAGGAGGCCGGGCGCAGCCTGGGCACCCTCACCCACCACTTCCGGGACGGCGGGCTGCAGGAGCTCCGCGGCGCCGTAGCCCTGCGGGGCTTCGGAATGCTCTCCGCGGCCGTCCGCGCCGAGCTTGCGGAGGCGGGAGACCCGGAGAAGTGCCTGCGGCGCATCGCTCTCACCTACGCCAGGTTCGCGATGAAGCACCCCCGGCTCTACAGGACCATGTACGGCGACGATTGGGGTGAAGCGGTGAAGGAGGCGCAGGTGGCATTGAGAGCGATCGTGGCCGAGCAGATCGCCGAGTGCCAACGGGACGGGATCCTCCGGCCGGGCCCCGTCGAGCGCATCGCCCGCAGCGGCCAGGCGCTGCTACAGGGCATTGCCCTGATGCAGCTCGAGGGGCAGGTGCCGGCGGACGAGGCCGAGTCGTTCGCCAAGGAAACCATAGACGACTTGTTCGACGGGTTGCGGGCGCGGGACTAGACCCCTCGCCGCTGCGGCCGGGGCGGCGCTACTCCAACCAACGCACCACCCGCTGGGCGAACCGGAACAGTCGACCCTCGTAGGGCGGGAAGAAGATGCGGGCGAGTGCCGGCTCGCGTTGCCGAACCACGGGCCGCACGTGCGACATCGCGATGAAGCCGTGGTAGCCGTGGTAGCTCCCCTGCCCGCTGGCCCCCACTCCGCCGAACGGCAGGTCCGAGCCGATGTAGTGCAGCAGCGTGTTGTTGACCATCGTGCCGCCCGCCGGGAATCCCCTCAGCAGCTCTTCCGTCGCCCGCTCGTCGCGACTGAAGATGTATGACCCCAGCGGAGCGCCGCTTCGGCGCACCACCGCGATGGCCTCGGCCCGGTCACTGTAGGCGAGCACGGGGAGCACCGGCCCGAAGATCTCGTCCTCCATCGCGGGCATCTCCGCCGTGACACCCGACAGCACGGTGGGCGCGACGTAGCGCGTATCGGCGTCGAACTCTCCTCCGATCTCGACGCGCGCGCCGGCCGCGGCACTGCGCTCGACCAGATCCACGAGCCGGTCGAAGTGTTGATCGTCCACGATGCGTCCCAGGTCCGGAGAGGCGCGGCGCTCTGCCTCGCTCTCTCCGTAGAATCGTGCGATGCTGGTCTTCAGCTCCGCGAGCAGCTCCATCTCGACGGCTGCGTCGACGAGCACGTAGTCCGGCGCCAGGCACGTCTGCCCCGCATTGAAGAACTTCCCCCATGCGATCCGCTGCGCCGCGGTACGCACGTTCGCCGACGCGTCCACGATTGCCGGCGTCTTGCCTCCCAGCTCCAGGGTCACCGACGCCAGGTGCTTGGCGGCGGCCATCATCACCTTGCGACCGACCGATGTACCGCCGGTGAAGAAGATGTGATTGAAGGGAAGCTCGAGCAGGGCCTCCGCCGTCTCCGGACCGCCCTCCACCAGCGCCACCTCCCGCTCATCGAACGTCTCGCCCACCAGCGATGCCAGGAGATGGGCCGTGGCCGGCGCCTTCTCGGACGGCTTCAGCACCACACAGTTGCCGGCCGCAATGGCGGCCACGAGCGGGTTGATTACGAGCGCGACGGGGTAGTTCCAGGGCGCCAGGATGAGCACCACGCCGCGCGGCTCGATGCGCAGCCTGCTGGATGTCCCCAGAAGGAACAGCTGCGTGCGCCCGCGCCTTCCCCGCATCCAGCGCGGAAGGCGGCGGATGGCGTAGTCGATCTCCTGCAGCACGTGATGGACTTCCGCCAGTTCCGACTCGGCCCGCGGCCTTGCGAGGTCGGCGTGTATGGCGTCGGCTATGGCGGGGCGGCGCTTCACGACCGCCGCGCGCAGCCGCTTGAGCCGCTCGCGCCGCTCGGCAGCGGTCGTGCGGGCCATCACGGGCGCTCGCTCCCGTTGGCGCTCGAAGATCTCGTGAAGTCGCGGGTCCATTGTGGGCTCCAGACTCTAGTGCAGCGCCCGGCCGCAGCCCCTCAGCTCACGGCCGTCCAACGTCACAGTGACGGTGGTCTCGTACTCATCGTCGGCCATGGTGTCGAGACAGCGCCGCCCCTCGAGCTGCACGAGCAGCTCATGATCACCGTCGCCGGTCCGGTAGATGGTGCGGGCGCCGTCCTGATCCACGTCGGGCGCCCGGAAGTCAAACCGTGCCTGCCCGTAGTCGGTCACGAACACGATGTTCCGGCCACGACTGATCTCGAGGTACCACCCTGGCTCGTTGCCCACCGCGCGGAAGTCCACGCCGTTCAGCTTGGCATGCTCCCAGATCGCCGCCCGCCGGTTGTTGCGGCAACCCCGCGCCTCGAACCCGGGCGCCTCGATCATCGCCTCGTCACCGTGGGACCAGTAGGTGATCACACCGTCGGTGTACTTCGCTCCGGAACCCGAAGGCGTGTGGATGGCCGGGACTGTATTCCCCGGAAGAAACAGCCAGGCCGTGTCCCCCTGGATGCGGGCGACGAAGCTGCGGCCACCGGGGCAGTCATAGACCGCGGTCACGGC
>JAUVTI010000232.1 GCA_030601605.1 Gemmatimonadales bacterium | reverse complement strand
ATGACGAGCGCCAATCGGGCCTCGCTGCTCAGGCGCGCGGCCTCGGCGCGCTCGCGCTCGCTCACGTCCTGGAAGATCTCTAGGAGCGCTGGCTGGCCCTCGTACGTCATGCCGGTGTGGTGGATCTCGAACGTGCGCCCGCCCAGCACCTGGTGGGATAGGGTGGTCACGGTCTCGCCTTCAGCGATGCCGCGCGCCAGCGGGCAGTCCTCGCACTGTGTGTGGTCGTCCCGGTAGACCTCCCAGCACTTCATGCCGAGAGTGCCCGCCAGCGCTTCCTCCTGCCGGTCGGACTGGAACAGAATGGTGCCGTCGGCCGCGACGATCTGGAAGCCGAATGGCAGTGCTCGGACGAGCGACTCGCCGACGGACTCGATTCCGGAGCGCGTTTCTGCGCGCCGCGAGGTCATTGCCGCGCCGCGTTCTCCGCGACCAGGTCCGGGAGGGCGGCGAACACGTTGGGGTCCCACCACCCCCGACCGACTTCCTCGCGCATCGTCTCGAAGGCCTTCTCATGCGACATGGCTGGCCGGTACGGCCGGTGTGTGGTGAGGGCGTCGAACACGTCTGCTACCTGAAGCACCCGCGCGGTGAGGGGGATGTGGTCCCCGGAAAGGCCGTCCGGGTAACCGGAGCCGTCGAACTTCTCGTGATGGTGCCGGATGATCGGCAGAACCGGGGCGAAGGACCGGATCGGGCGGCAGATGTGCTCCCCCGTCACGGGATGCTCGCGGACGACGGTCCACTCGTCATCCGAGAGCGGGCCTTCCTTGAGCAGGATGGCGTCCGGCACCGCGACCTTTCCGATGTCGTGCAGCACGCCCGCCCGCTCCAGTGCCACGGTGTCGTCGTGCGACAGGCCGAGCCGCAAGCCCAGTGCGCTCGCGTACCTGGACAACCGCTCGCAGTGTCCCTCGGTGTACGGATCCTTGCCCTCGATGCTCCGGGCCAGGGCCAGCAGCACCGACTCGGCCTGCTCCAGCTCGTCGGTGTAGCGCTTCATGCGCACGAGGGAGCGCACACGGGCGAGCAGCTCGATGCGGTCGGGCGGTTTGGTGATGAAGTCGTCGGCGCCGGCCTCGAGTCCCTGAACGCGGTCGTCAGTGGCGGAGAGCCCGGTGAGGAGCACCACGGGGATCAGACGCGTAGCTGGGTTCGACTTGATCGCGTGGCACACCTGGTAGCCGCTGAGGTCGGGCATGAGGACGTCGAGCAGGACCACGTCGGGCCGGACCTGCTGGATCGCTTCCAGGGCCCCGCTTCCGTTCCCGGCGGTGGCGACCTCCAGGCCCTCCGACTGCAGCAGCTTGGCGAGGCTGGCCCGCACGGCGGCGTCGTCGTCGACCACCAGGATCGTGGGTGACATGCGGTAGCGGCGCTCCAATCCCTAGAGAATCTCTGGCCTCTCGGACTTTCCTGTCAAACTTCGGGTGGGCGCGGAGTTGGGGCTAGTCCCGATGTGGGGCAATGTGTGCCCCTTGTGGGACATCCGATGTGATGCATGCCGCAAGAATGGCCGAACGGGGTCTGGGAGCCGCTAGTAGAGTCCCAGCAGCCTGCCTGTGACGGCCGCCGTCGCCAGCGCGAGGCAGGGTCCGAGCCACCACCCGTTGCCCTCGAACCGGTCCAGTAGGAACGCCACCAGGGCCACTCCGACGCCGAACAGCCACTTGGGCGCGACCGGACCCATCCCCACGAAGTGAGCGTAGAGCGGGCCCGCCACCCCCACGCCGATCGCGAGGCCCGCGGTGTTCAGCTGGCGTGCCCGGTGCAGCACCCGACCCAGCGTGGCTCCCCGCACGGCGCCGATGACGGTGCCGAGCGCCACGCCGCCTGCGAAGAGTGCGACGAAGAAGCCGACGAGCTGCAGCATGGGACGGGCCCCCTTGGTAAGACGAGGCCCGGGACGGGGCTGGCCCCATCCCGGGCTGGGCTCGGAGTCAGAGCGGGCGACCGGATTCGAACCGGCGACGTCCAGCTTGGGAAGCTGACATTCTACCCCTGAATTACGCCCGCATGTGGGGGGAGTATGGCCTCCCCCCACGAATCACGTCAAGCGGAGCTCTACACGCCCACCTTGTAGCGCACGGCGACGATGTCCTCTCCCGCACCCGTGAGGTCGAACTCGAACACCTCCCCGACCCCGAGCGTGCGCTCCACGATACTCTCGGTGGCCAGCACGTTGCCGGCCGCGTCCACGAACTCGAAGGTGATTTCGGGAACGTCGGTGTCGACCTGTACCAGGTTCACGACCTGCCCCTGGACCGTGAGCCCGCCGTCGAGCGGCTGCAGCGAGGCCATCTCGACGTCGAATCTCATCACGTCGATCTCCTGCAGCACGGCGAGCGTGGCCTGCTGGTCGCGCTGCAGCTGATGGGCTGCGGCCAGGAGCCGCAGGGATCCGGCGTTGTGCGGATCGACCTCCACGAGGCGCAGTGCCATGCTCTCCATGGTCTCCGCCCACTGTCGCTTCTCCTCCGGCGACACGCCGTCTGCGTCGGCGATAGCGAGGTAGGAGTTCGTCAGGTTGTAGAGAGCCGGTCTGTAGTAGGGATTCTTCTCCAGTCCCAACTCGAAGGCACGTGCCGACTGCTGGAAATGCTGCGTGACGAAGAGCTTCTCGCCGACCATGAAGAGCTGCAGATAGTCCATTCCCTCGGCTCTGGCCATGATGGTGTCGTAGACCACCATGGCGCGGTCGGTGTCGCCCGCATGGTCGTACGCCTCCGCCAGTGACGTCAGCGCCTGCGCGTCACCCGGCTTCAGCTCCAGATACTGCGTCCACCAGACCGC
>JAUVTI010000176.1 GCA_030601605.1 Gemmatimonadales bacterium | reverse complement strand
AGCTTGCGGTCGAAGTCGCCCGCATCGAGCCGGCCGTCCGGCGTGGCCGTCACGTGTACGCACTTCGCGCGGAAGCGCCACGGCAGGTCGTTGGAGTGGTGTTCCATGATGGTGGTTATCACCACCGATTCATCGGAGATCGGCACTCTGTAGGCCAGCTTGTTCACCGCGTCCGTCGTGTTCTTGCCGAAGATGACGCAGTTCGTTTCGGGGTCTGCGCCCACGAAGCGCGTGATGATCTCGTGTGCCTGATCGTAGACCATGGTGGACAAGCGCGACTTGAACCCCGAGCCGCGATGCACGCTGGAGTAGTACGGCAGGAACTCCACCACCGCCTCGGCCACGTCCGCGAGCGAGGGCGTCGTGGCCGCGTTGTCCAGGTTGACGTACGGCACCATGCGCCCGTCCAGCAACGGAGTCTCCTGGCCGACGCCCACCACGCGGTCGCGCAGGTGTGCGGTTGCTCGCAGGGCGTCCGTACTGCTCACTCCCATTCCAGCTCCAGGGTTGCTGCTAGACGTTCGCTGGCCTTCCCGCCGGCTCTATCCGCACGGGGCAGACCTTGAGCTCAGCGGTGTCGGTTACGGGGTCGTATCCGCCGCCGGTCAGGACGTTGACCGGCGTGTCGTTGAACGAGAAGCTGGCGAAGACGGTCCCGCGAGGGCTGCGCCGCATCGCCTTGACCTTGATCATCACGCAGCCGCGCGGGCTCGACATCTCGGCCCAGCCGCCGTCGCTGAGCCCCCACTCCCGGACGTCGTCCGGGTGCACCTCGAGCGTCTCCTCCGGCAGCAGGTAGTCGATGCCCGCCGAGCGCCCCGTCTGTGTCCGCGTGTGATACGACGCGAGCCGGCGGCCGGTGGTGAGCCATACCGGGTACTCGTCGCTCAGCGTCTCCGCGGGGTCGCGATACTCGAGCATTCGGAAGATGCCGCGGCCGTTCTTGAACTCGCCCTGGTGCAGGATGGGGGTACCGGGGTGGTCCTTGTCCGGCACCGGCCACTGGTACTCGCCGTGCTCGATGCGATCCCAGTCCAGCCCGTTGTAGATCGGCGCTACGCTGCACAGCTCGTTGAACACGTCCTTGGCCGACTCGAAATCGAAGCCCTGGAAGCCGAGCCGCTTTGCGAGCTGGGAGATGATCCACCAGTCGGGCTTGGCCTCACCAGGCGGGTCCACCGCCTTGCGCAGGCGCTGCACGCGGCGCTCGGTGTTGGCTTGCACGCCCTCGGTCTCGCCCCACGCCGTGGCTGGCAGCACCACGTCTGCCAGCTCCGCCGTCTCGGTCATGAAGATGTCGATCACCACGAGATGGTCGAGCGCCTTCAGCGCGTGCTCGCAGTGGTGCCGGTCGGGGTCGGACACGATCGTGTTCTCCCCGTCGATCAGCATCGCGCGGATCTGATCGCCTGCCATCTCCAGGGCCGCCACCTTGGTTGGGCCCTTCTCGAGGTCCACCTTGGTGCCGTACAGCTTCTCGCACTTCTTCTGGTTCTCGGGGTCGGTTACGGGCTGGAACCCCGGGTAGTTGTTGGGCAGCGCGCCGCAGTCCCCCGCGCCCTGAATGTTGTTCTGCCCTCGCATCGGGTTGATACCCGTTCCCTCGCGGCCGATGTTGCCGGTCATCAGGACGAGATTGCACAGGCTCTGGACGTTGTCCACGCCGCAGATGTGCTCGGTGATGCCGAGAGTGTAGTAGATGGCGCCCTTCGGCGCGTTGCCGTACCACAGGGCTGCGGTCTCGATGTCCTGCGCCGGCACGCCGGTGATCTGCTCCGCCCACTCGGGCGGGAACTGCTTCACGTGCTCGAGAAATGCCTCGCTCTCGGTCGTGCGGTCCGCGACGAACTGGGGATCGACGAGACCCTCACGCTGGATCACGTGGGCCATGGCCAGCAGCAGCGCCACGTCGGAGCCCACGCGGATCGGCAGGTAGAGGTCCGCCAGGTCGGCGAGCCCGATGCGGCGCGGATCGGCCACGACCATCTTGGCCCCCCGCGCCAGCGCCCGCTTGAGGCGGGTCGCCGCGACCGGGTGGCATTCGGTCATGTTGGTCCCGATCGCGAAGATGACGTCGGGCTTCTCCATGTCGGCCAGCGGGTTGGACATCGCTCCCCGTCCGATCGTGGCTGCCAGACCGGCAACCGTGGGAGCGTGTCAAGCACGGCTGCAGTTGTCGATGTGGTTGAGGCCCCACCCCGCGCGCATGAGCTTCTGCACCGTGTAGGCCGCTTCGTGCGGCGCGCGGCCCGAGGCAACGGCGTAGAGGCTGTGGCGGCCGTACCGGTCAACCACCTTCCTGAATCCGTCGGCGGCGCGGTCGAGAGCCGCATCCCAATCGGTCTCGTGCAGCTCGCCGTCGTCTCCGCGCACCATTGGCATCCTGAGCCGGTCGGGATGCTGCACGAAGTCGTATGCGAACTGCCCCTTCACACAGAGCGCACCCAGGTTGGCGGGTCCGTCCATGTCCGGCTGGATGCCGACCATCTGGTCGCCCTTGGTGAGGATGTCCACCGAGCATCCCACCCCGCAGTAGGGACAGATGGTGCGCGTCTTCTCGATCTCGCCCGGCACCTCGGCGTGGCGCAGCGCCTTGCGGTCGGCCAGGGCGCCGGTGGGGCAGGTCTGCACGCACTGGCCGCAGAACGTACAGGCCGAGTCCTTGAGCAGTCCGCCGAACTCCACGGTGATCTGCGTGTCGAAGCCGCGGTTCATGACGCTGATCGCGTGGTCGCCCTGCTGCTCGGCGCATACGCGGACGCAGCGGTAACACGAGATGCACAGGTCGTAGTCGCGCAGGATGAACGGGTTGTCGTCGTCCTCGCGGGTGGTGCCCGACTGCTTCCCCGCAAACCGTCCGGTTCGCGCGTCGTAGCGGTCCACGAGTGCCGCGAGCTCCTGCGACGCGTAGCCGCGCAGCTCGTCCACCTCCAACTCGCGGTTCTCGGAAGCGACCATCTCGAGCAGCGTCCTGCGTTGCTTCTCGATGCGGGCGGTGCTGGTCTTCACGACCATGCCGGGCGTCGCCTTCGCGGTGCACGACGCAACCGGCAGGCGCTGGCCTTCCACCTCCACGACGCACAGCCGGCAGCTCCCGTACGGCTCCAGGCGCGGGTCGTAGCACAGCGTCGGGATGTCGCCCTCGTGCCGCTGCGCCACCTCGTAGATCGTCTCGCCCTCGGCGAACGTGACGTCCTTCCCATCGAGGGTCATCGTGTGCGTCATCAGTCCGTCCTCATGCCGTCACGTGCTGCGCTACGCGTTCCGGGAAGTACTTGACCAGGCTCTCGGTGATGAGCGGTGCGGCGAGGCCGAGGCCGCACGCGCTGACCTCCTTCATGGCCTCTCCGATGTCGGCCACCTCTTCCCTCCAGGCCGACAGGTCGGAGGGCCCGGCCTCTCCCGCCAGCCGCTCGGCGAGGCGCTCCGTGCCGATACGGCACGGGAAGCACTTGCCGCACGACTCGTGTGCGAAGAACGACATCGCGTCGTGCGCGACCTCGATCATGTCGCGGCTGTCGTCGAACACCATGATGCCGCCGGCGCCCAGGAAAGAGCCCCTCGCCTTGATGCTCGGCTCGTCGAGCGTCACGTCCAGGTCGTCGCCCGCTAGAAAGCCGCCCGACAGTCCGGCCATCGTGACGGCCTGAATGCTGCGTCCCGCCGGCGGCCCTCCCGCCCACTCGTGGAGCCGGGTCTGCCGCGGCAGCCCGCGCGGAACCTCGTAGTTCCCGGGGCGCTGTATGTCGCCGGAGAGGCTCACGACCTTGGTTCCGGCGTGGCCGTTCATGCCGAGTCCCCGGTACCAGTCGGCGCCCCCCCGCACGATGTGCGCTGCGGCGGCCAGCGTCTCCACGTTGTTGACGACGGTCGGGAGGTTCTCGTAGCCGTGCGTGACGGGATACGGCGGCCGATTGCGGGGGAAGGGGTGCTTTCCCTCGAGGCTGTTGAGCAGTGAGCCTTCCTCGCCGCAGATGTATGCGCCGGCTCCGCGGCGCACGTAGATGCGGAACGCAAACTCACCACCGGCGATCTCGTCACCGAGGAATCCCGCCTGCTCGGCCTCGGACAGCGCGCGCTCGAGTATCTCGAAGGTCTCCGGGTACTCGTAGCGCAGGTAGATGAACCCGCGAGTGGCGCCGGTGGCGTACGCCGCGAGCGCCATCCCCTCGATCACGGCGTGGGGATCGTGGTCCAGGATCGCCCGGTCCTTGAAGCAGCCCGGCTCCCCCTCATCGGCGTTGCACACGATGGTCTTGGGCTCGCCGGGAGCGTCGGCCACCGCCTTCCACTTGACCCCGGTCGGGAAGCCCGCGCCGCCGC
>JAUVTI010000009.1 GCA_030601605.1 Gemmatimonadales bacterium | reverse complement strand
GTTACACGTTCTGCGGAGGTGTTTAGATGAACCGCAAGGGTTTCACTCTGATCGAGCTTCTGATCGTCGTGGTCATCATCGGTATTCTGGCCGCGATCGCGATTCCGAAGTTCGCGAACACGAAGGAGAAGGCGTACATCGCGTCCATGAAGTCCGACCTGCGTAACCTCGTCAATGCCGAGGAGAGCTACTTTGCGGACTTCGTGACGTATGGTACGGCCGGGCAGCTCGGCACAGGCTATGGCGAGTCGCCGGGCGTCACCGTGAGCATCGCCAACGTGAGCGGCAAGGGCTGGTCGGCGTCTGCCGTGCACACCGGTACGGCCAAGACCTGCCAGATCTATCTTGGTGACCAGGCCACGGCTACCAGCAACGAGGGCGAGCCCTACTGCAGCTAGGTACATCCTGGGCTAGTCTTCTTGGGGGTGAGGCGGTGGAGGTATCCTCCACCGCCTCGTTCTTTTCCAGATTCAGGCGAGGAAGTGTCCTATGCGTAGCGAGTCCAGAGGCTTCACGATCATCGAGCTGCTGATAGTGGTGGTGATCATCGGGATTCTGGCTGCAATCGCGATCCCCAAGTTCGCCAACACGAAGGAGAAGGCGTTTCTCGCCTCGATGAAGGCCGATCTGCGGAACCTGGTCACGGCCGAGGAGGCCTACCTGGCCGAGTTCTACACGTACACGTCGAACCTCGGAACGATGTACCAGACGTCGGCCGGGGTGACCGTCTCGATGCAGAACGTGACTGCGTCCGGCTGGGGAGCAACCGCAACGCACACCGGCACCGGCAGGGCGTGCGCCATCTTCTACGGGACCGTCGGCAGCCCACCGGCGCCCGCCACACAGGAGGGCGAGCCCACCTGTAGCTGACGGGCCGGGGTGGCGCCTGGATGCTGAGCGGCAGGGACACCTGCCGCTCTCTTTTTTGCGCGTTTTCGGGATTTCAGGCTAGCGGGCTTTGCGCCCGGTCCAGCCTCGGTCCTCCATAGCTTGGGGCCATGTCGTCCCGCGGCTTCACCCTGCTGGAAATCCTGGTTGCTCTAATCATTCTCTCCGTCGGGCTGCTGGCGTTCGCCGGCGCTGCCGCGCGAACTACGCGGCTGATCAGTGATGGGCGCCGTCTCGAACGCGCCGCGCTCGCGGCGTGGTCCGAGCTCGAGCGGCTCCGGGAAGGCGGCTGCCCGGAGCCCGGCAGCGGAGGGGGAACGCAGGGAGTGTTCGACGTGACCTGGGCCGTGTGGGTGGGCTCCGGCGGCGCGAGCCGGCGACTTCAAGTGGTGGTACGCACCCGCGGCGAGGCAGTGGGCGGGGGACAGACCCTCTCTACCGTGGTCGCGTGTTGAGGGCGCGCGGGGGCGGCCACGGGGCGTCCCTCGTCGAGCTCGTAGTATCGCTGACCCTGGCGGGCCTCATCGCCGTGGCTGTGCACGGCGTGATGCTCCAATCGCAGCGCGTGCATGGGCACCAGGCCGGGTGGGTGGAAGTCAACTCCACGCTGCGCCTGGCGGCGGCACTGGTCTCGCTGGAGCTGGTCGGACTGGATGCCGGGGACACCGTATCGAGCGACCTGATCGAGTTGGGGCTGCGGGCAATCACATACCGGGCGCTGCGCTCGACGGCCTTTCTTTGCCGCCCTCCAGACCCGATTGGCGCAGGCTCCGGCCGGCTCGTGGTGGCGGCCGAGCCTCGCTTCGGGTCGCGCCTCCCGGATCCGGAGCGTGACTCTCTCCTTATGTACGCCGAGGCCGACCCCGGCACAGCCGAGGACAATCACTGGGCACGTGCGGACCTGGTGAGCGTGCGGGCGAGCGATGCCTGCCCCGGTCGCGGTCCGGGCTACGAGCTCATAGTCCGCGCTGTTCGGCCGAGCGGCGCTCTGGCCCACCTGGGGCAGGGGGCCCCGATCGCGGCGGTCGAGTTCGCTCAACTGCGCTCCTACAGGGATCGCCACGGGGACTGGTGGCTGGGCTCGCGCCGCATGCGGAAGTCGGGTGGCTGGAGCGGCACGCAGCCAGTGCTCGGTCCGCTCGTCCCGGGTGGGATCCGGTTCACCTACTACGACCGGGCCGGCGCGGAGACCGCCGTGCCGACGGCCGTCGCCCGTATCGGGATCGGCATTGCGGCGCGCCGCGGGTCCGGTGCTCCCCGGCCGGACTCGGTTGTGCCCGGCGACTCCATCACCGTCCTGGTGGCGCTGCGGAACAACCCCCGCCGCGATCGGCGGGACCCACCGTGAGTCTCAGTGGGCGCTCCGGCGCCGTGTTGCTCGTTGTACTGATGGCGCTCCTCCTCGTGGCCGGGCTGGTGGCGGCGGGGGCCTCGCTGGGGCTTCGAGACCGCCGTGCGGTCCGGGACGCGGTGGGGTTCGTGGCGGCCCTCCACGCCGCGGAGGAGGGCGCGGCCATCCAGTTGGCTACCTGGCGCACCGCCGGCCACCACCGCATGGCGATCGGAGCGTGGGCCACCTTCGAGGGATCGGCGCGGGTCGGCGGAGCCCGGTTCAGCGGCCGGGTGCTGCGCCTGGGGCGCCTGCTATACCTGGTCGAATCCGAGGGAAGGAGCGCCGGTGGAGAGGCCCGACAGCGGGTTGGGCTGCTGGTTCGGCCGCGGCCGGTGGAGCTCGAGTTCAGCGCGGCCCTGGAGTCGGGTGGCCCCGTCAAGCTGACCGGCATGGCGGCCGTGAGCGGGCAGGATCTCCCTCCGCCCGGGTGGCTGTGCCCCCCGGCGGAGCCCGGGCGGGCGGGACTCCTCCTCCCGAAAGCCGCATCCCTCGACACGGCCTCGTGCTCAGTCGGTCCCTGCCTGGCAGGGGCGCCTCCGGTACTCCGAGGCGGCAGCGCCACCGAGGGCACCCTTCCGGCATGGGCGACCCGGGCCGCCGCGGAGATCAGGTCGCTGGCGGACAAGTGGATCCAGTCCGGGTCGCTCACGCCCGCCCCCCGTTCCTCCGGGGGGGATTGCCTGGTTGCCGATCCCGCCAATTGGGGCGACCCCGACGGCCCGGGCCCTGCCTGCGGCGACCACTTCCCGGTGATCCATGTCAACGGCGATCTGGAGCTGCTCGGCGGGCGGGGTCAGGGTGTGCTACTGGTGGATGGTGACCTCACGGTCCGGGGCGGATTCCGGTTTCACGGACCCGTGGTTGTAAATGGTCACCTGACAACGACTAGTGAGGGAGGTCACTTCAGTGGAGGGGTGGTTGCCGCTAAAGTGGTGCTGGCTCAAAACGCCCCAGGGGGCCCCACGATCGGGTTCTCGAGCTGCGCCCTGGACCGGGCGATGGCGGCAAGTGCGACGGGCGAGGTTCTGGCGGAGCGAGGCTGGCTGAGGCTGTCTCAAACTCCGTAAGTGACGATAGGGGTTGGCTTTGTTCCCTGTGGGTTAAAGTAGGTTGGAGCTTGACAAAAAATGGGGCGGGCCGTAATGTAGTCTGCCGCTCCAGCCTCTTATCTCGTTTAGCGGTGGGCAGATATGGCGCTTTTCGGACTCGGTGGTTCCAAGTCGACGGTTGCCCTGGACATCGGCAGCGGCTATCTGAAGCTCGTTGCGATGGACCACGGCAAGGGTGAGCCGGTTTTGAGCCGCGTGGCCGTGGCCCCGGTGCTGGCGGATGCCATCGTTGAAGGCGAGGTGATGGATCCCGACATCGTGGCCGACACGGTGCAGGGGCTGTTCAAGAGCGCGGGGATCAAGCAGAAGCAGGTTGTCGTGGCGGTCGGCGGGCGCGACGTGATCATCAAGAAGATCCAGGTCGACCGCATGAAGGAGAGCGACGCCTACGAGGTGGTCCGGTGGGAAGCCCAGCAACACGTGCCGTTCGACATCGAGGCTGTGGAGCTGGACTTCCAGATCCTGGACCCCGATGGCGAGGGGCTCCAGATGGACGTGCTCCTCGTGGCGGCCAAACGCGACCTGGTCGAGGACAAGCTCCAGCTCCTGGCCCAGGCCGGCCTGGAGGCCGTCATCGTGGACGTCGACGCCTTCGCCCTGCACAACGCGTTCGAGCTGAACTACCCGGAGGCGAAGCAAGGCGTGGTGGCCCTACTCAACATCGGGCACGAGGTCACCAACGTGAACATCCTGCTGGGTGGGATCCCGCTGCTCACGCGAGACCTGAGCATCGGCACCCGGAAGTTCCGCGAAGACCTCCAGCGGGAGCGCGGAATGTCGGCCGAAGACGCCGATGCCCTGTTGCAGGGTTACGAGCTCACAGCCGACCTCGAGCCCTTCGTGCAGAACCGGGGTGAGGAGATGGCGGTCGGCCTCGAGCGGGCCGGTGCTTTCCTTCAGACCGCGGCCCGCGATGCCGGGACGCTACAGCGCGTCTATTGTTGCGGCGGCGGAGCCCGGATTCCGGGTCTTTCGGACGTGTTGGGACAGCGGCTGCGGCTGCCCGTGGAGGTGGCCACTCCGCTCCAACGGCTCAGGGTGAAGGACCAGGTGTTCGACACGGTCAACGCCGACGAGGTCGGGCCGCTGCTGATGCTCGCCACTGGTCTCGCGCTTCGGGCGCGCCGGTGAGCGCCGGGGGATTTGAACGATGATTATCGAAGTCAACCTGCTCGGGGGCACCAGGAAGCGGAAAGCCGGTGTGGGCATCTCGCTGCCCAACATCGGCGAGTTGATCAAGGGAGTGAAAGACCCGATGCTGCTCGGCGCCGTGGCTGCCTGGATCGTGGTAGGCGCGGCTGGCGGGTTCTTCTTCGTCACGATGCAGGCCCGGTTGTCGACGCTCCAGGAAGAAGCGCAGCGGGTCCGGGCCGAGGCCCGGCGGTTCTCCAACTTGATCATCCAGAAGCGGCGGGCGGAGGGACTGCGTGACTCGCTGCTGCTCGAGCTCCAGGACATCCGGCGCATCGATTCCGATCGCTACATCTGGCCGCACATCCTTGAAGAGGTCACCAAGTCGCTGCCCGACTACACGTGGTTGGTCAGCATGAACGTGGTGCAGACGGCGCCGATTCCCGGCGCCGAGACCGCTGCGACCCAACAGCCGGCCGCCGTGCGCTTCATGGTTGACGGCCGTACGTCGGAGATCGCCGCTTACACCCGCTTCCTGCGGAATCTCGCGAACTCCCCGTGGGTCACGAGCGTGGTCCCGGGCGCGAACCGCACGGTTGTGGAGGATGACAAGGCACTCACGGCATTCAGCATCACCGCCACCTTCAGGCAGGCCGATTCGAGCTTCATGCGAACGGTTCCGGTGGCGGAGTCGGTGCGGTAGGCGAGGACGGACGTATGGCGCTCTCCCAAAAGGATCGGCAGCAGCTCCTCGTGATCACCATCGTCCTGGCGGTCGCCGCGGGAGCCGGGTTCTGGTACATGTGGCGGGCCCCCAAGGTCGAACAGATCTCCAGCCTGGAGTTGGAGATCGATTCCCTCCACACGGTGGTGGACTCGGCCCGGCGGGACCTGGCTTCGGGCACGATCGAGAGTCTGCGGCAGCGCGCCGCGGGCTACGAGGCCAGCCTGAGCCTGATGCGGCGACTGGTGCCGCTCGAGAATGAGGTACCCAGACTGATCGACGACATCGCGTCCCGCGCGACGATGCGCGGGGTGCAGATCCAGGAAATCAACCCGCAGTCGGTCGACGCGGCGGGGATGTTCAACGTCCACCGATACAGGGTGAGCGTAGTCGGGCACTATGACGAGATCAGCGGGTTCCTGGCGGATGTCGCGTCGCTTCCCAGGATCATGGTGCCGTACGACCTCACGCTCGGAATTGCGCCGCTCACGGCGCAAATAACCTACGGCGACACGACCGGTGCGCTGCTGCAGGGGCAGTTCCAGCTGAGAACGTTCGTGAAGCCGCCGTCGCCGGGAGGCAGCGGTGCGACTGAATAACAGACTGGTCTGGTTCGTGGCGTGCGTCGGACTGATGGCCGGCGCGTGCGGTGGAGATGAGGCTCCGCCTCCGCCCGAAGAGACGGCAGTGCCGGAGGATACAGCTCAGGCCGCGCCCGAGGCCCAGGTAGCCGAGGGAACGCAGCGCGATGACGCCACCGAGCTCGTGCGCGAGGTCTTCTCGTTCCGTGGCTCGGGGCGTGACCCGTTCATCTCCCTGTTGAGGTCGGGTGACGTGCGGCCGCTCCTGGAGGACCTCCGGGTAACGTCGATCAACTTCAATCCGCGGTATCCCAGCGCCAGTGTGGCGGTGCTGCGCGATACCACGGTGCAGCAGCGATACACGGTACGTGTCGGAGACGAAGTCGGACGCCTGCGGATCGCCGCGATCCGCGAATACGAGGTGTTGGTGATTATCGAAGAGTTTGGCGTCGAGCGGCAGCGGATAATTCGCATGCGGCGCAGCAGGCAGGAGGAGCAGCCATGAAGCGGTCACTGATGCTCGCACTCGCCGGGCTCGTACTGTTGGCCCCAAGTGCCCTTGCGGGGCCAGGCGAAGTCACCGCCGTGAGCGTGTTGCCGGGTCCCGGCCGCGTTCACGTGATCATCGACATTCGGGGTAGCGTGAGCGTGCAGGACTTCACGCTGCAGAATCCGGCACGTCTCGTGATCGACGTGCTCGGAGCCCGACTGAACGCGCACGGAGTGATGTACGACGGTCAGAACCGTGGCGGCATCCAGAACATTCGCTACGCGCAGTTCCGGCCGGACGTGGTGCGCATAGTGCTCGAGCTCGAGTCCCTCAAGGACTACGAGCTGGAGTACGCCGATGACGCAGTGCGGATCACCCTTGGGTCGGACCGGAGCTTCACGGCCTGGTCCTCCTCGGCGCCGGCGCAGTACGCGGCGCCGGAGGAGCCAGAGGTGTTCGCACCCGCGCGCGGGAACCCGGTCGTAGTGCCCCCGGTGCTGCAGTCGCAGCAGGCCACCGTGACCGCCTCCTTCGACTCCGCAACGATCGCGGACGTCATGGCGGGCTTCGCGGAGCTGTCCGGCAAGAGCATCGTCCTCGGAAAGGACATCGAGGGCTACGTAACGGCCAACATTCGCAACCAGCCGTGGGACGTTGCGTTCCAGGTGATCCTGGAGGCGCAGGGACTGGACGCCGTGGAGGATCCGCCCGGGATCATCCGGGTGGACTCGCGCGCGGCCTTGCTGGCCCGTGACTCAACGGAGCCGCTCGAGACGCGGATCATCCCGATCAACTACGCGCGCGCCGCTTCGCTCGTCGAAGTGGTGAGCTCGATCGTGACCCAGGGCCGGGGCCGCGTCATGGCGGATACCGGAACGAACACGCTGATCATCACCGACATCCGCAGCCGGATCGGCGACGACCTGGAGTTCGTGGCCCAGTTGGACGTGCCCACTCCGCAGGTGTCGATCCAGGCGAAGCTGATCTTCGTCAACCGGACCGACGTCGAGGAACTGGGCGTGAAGTACGACATCGGCAGTCCCACGCAGTTCTTCAATACACTAGTGGCCCGGCCCGACCCGCGGACGTCGCAGCCCGTCGACACGGACGGGGATGGAGTGCCCGACGCGGTGGCGCCGACGGATTTCTTCGATCCGGTAGAGGTGCCTAGCGTCGTGGATCTGGGCGGGAACACGCTTTCACTGCTCGCCAACGCCGAGGCCACGATTATCGCCCCGGCTCTGGATCTGATCTTCTCGACGGCGCTCGGAAACTTCAGCGTCACGGCGTTCGTGAGCGCGTTGCAGCGCGTCGAGCTGGCCGACCTGCAGGCCGAGCCGCTGCTTTCCACCGCGGACAACACGGAGGCCTACATCCTGGTGGGTGAGCGGACGCCGGTCCGCGTGCTCGACCCGAGTGCGCAGTCGGAGGCTGCACTGGCGACGGTTGACTATGTGGAAACCGGTATCAAGCTGCGGGTCACGCCGCACGTGACGAACAACCGTCAGATCCTGATGCAAGTCCACGCGGAGAACTCGTCGATTCAGGCGGCCCCGAGCGACATCGGCTTCACGTTCCAGACGCAGGAAGCGCAAGTCCAATTGATGGTTGAGGATGGCCAAACGGCGGTGATCGCAGGGCTCACCGTGACCGCGGTCACGGTGTCAAAGAGCGGGATTCCGTTTCTTGTAGACCTGCCGATTATTGGCGGTCTCTTTGGCTTCACGCAGCGTTCGGAGACGCGCCGTGACCTGCTGATCCTGGTCACGCCGCACATCATCGACAATCCGGCTGCGGCGGAGGAGGCCCAGTAGCCTCGGAGGCAGGGCAATGAGAAATCGAACAATCGGAGCCGGCGCAGCCGTCCTGGCGTTCGCTCTGGTCATCGGCTGTAACGAGTCGGCGCTCTCGCCGGGCCTGAACCCGGACCTGACGCCTCCCTCGGTGTCCGTTGTTACGCCGGGCGACACCACCGACCTGATCCAAGGGGTCAGGTTCCAGGTGGACGCCAGCGACAACCTCGGCCTCAAGGCTGTTTCCGTGCTGCTCGAGGGCGGGCTGGACGGACAGCTGGACACCGTGTTTACCAGCCAGGTCACGACGTTCTCGATTCCGATCGAGATCATCCTGCCCGAGGGTACCGCGGCCGGCGGGTGGATCATCATCACTGCCTCGGCTGTGGACGGCAACAACAACGGCAACGTTGACAAGGACTCGATCTTCCTCAAGAACGAGGACGCGCTGATCGTCGAGATCATCAACCCGGCGCCCGGGGCGGTCACATCGCCGGGCAAGGATATCCCGATCGTGATCCACGCGACGCAGAAGGACGGCGTGAAGCGCATCGGCTACCTGCTCGCGGGCGTGCTCACCGGCGGCGACTCGATCGGCGATTTGCGGCCGATGCCGCCCGACACGATTTTCGCCGATACGATCACGATCCCCACGACCGCGCCGGAGGGTGTCTTCACGATCACCGGCTTCGCAGTGGATTCCGCGGACCGGCGGCGCCTGACGTCGCCCGTGACGGTCACGATCCAGCTCGCGATCAACGATACCGACCCGCCCCTGGTCACGGTCACGGTCGCGCAGCGAGTCGAGGTTGACGACTCGATCATAGTGAGGGCGACCGACCCCAGCGGCATCACCGAGGTCGGCTGGCAGGCCTTCGATCTCAGCGGAATACAGGTCGGGGGCGACTCTGTATCCCTTGCCGGCAACCTGACGGACGTAATCGAGCCCTGGGTGCTCGGCTTCAACTTCAGTGACTTGCCGCAGGCGGTCGTGATAATCGGGTTCGCCGAGGACTCCAACGGCAACCGCGCAACGACCGCGACTTCTGCGCCCCCGGAGCAGCCGGTGGGCTCGGTGTGGACTCGCATGCGGGCCAAACCCGGCCGCGGTGACGCGGGAGGTGGACGATGAAACGGGCCGCCATAGGAATGCTGCTCGCCGTGGCGCTGAGCGCGTGCGGCGAGGAAGCCCCCGTTCAGCCGCAGCTCCCGGAGTCGCAGGGCGTGAACTACGGGATCGCTTCCAGGGTGGAGGTGGACGACTCCATCATGGTGGCGGCGACGGATGAAGCTGGCATCACGAAGATCGGCTGGATCGCGCGTCTCGCGGACGGCACGGTCTTTGGTGGAGACTCGACCGACCT
The DNA here is from genome assembly GCA_030601605.1 of Gemmatimonadales bacterium. Classification (GTDB taxonomy): domain Bacteria; phylum Gemmatimonadota; class Gemmatimonadetes; order Gemmatimonadales; family GWC2-71-9; genus WVYX01. The sequence goes on along the minus strand of JAUVTI010000009.1, from coordinate 15,978 downwards.
CGGCGACGGCGGCAGGGAGTACTACGAGCAGCTCTACGACCTCGAGTTCGAGGCGGAGTTCTCGATGCTGCCCGCCACGATCGAGGTGACGGCGTTCGCAGAGAACAAGCTGGGGGCGAGGATCACCTCGAACCAGCCCAGCCTGCTCAGCGCGAGCGTTTCGGGCTACTCACTGTTCGACGGGGCGGCCGCGCTGTCGGCGGCGCCCGACACGATCATCGTGGTGTCCGGGGTGACCAGGACGCTGCCGGACGGCGGTACGATAGCCGACGCGATCTACAATTCGAACCAGAACGAGGTCTATCTCACGAACATCGATCTGGATCGCGTGGAGATCCTCCGGCTGGCGGACACGAGCTTCGTGCCCGGCGGGGTGCCAACCGGCGCGAGCCCCTGGGGCATTGCGCTGTGGCCGCACAACCAGGCCGGGGGCTTCGGGGACACGGTGGTGGTCGCGAACTCGGGTGGTACGAACTTCTCGATCCTCGACATGACGCCCTCAGCTCGCATCGAGGTTCGGCGGCATCATCTGCCGAACTTCCTGATCCAGAGCGTCCAGACCGAGATCGACGAGGCCACCGGCTTCATCAAGATCAAGATCACCGAGTACGACTTCTCGGATCGGCCCGAGTTCCTCGGGATGACGTGCATCATGGACGGCGGCGGGAATTGCTTCGCCGACAGCATCTATGCCGTCTATTCGACGACGCCCACGGAGGGCCAGGCGGGCGATCCGGTGGACTTCGTGCTGCGCGGTACCGTGCGGTGGGAGAACCTCACGAGCGCCACACCAGAGTCCCACTTCTGGTGGGAGCAAGCAGCGGTGGCGCCGTCACCCGATTCAGATACGCTGCAGATCATCGTGGATCGGGGACCGGGAACCACGTCGGAGCTCATCCTGTCGGCCTCTTGTGGCCGCACTGTCAACATGGCCGAGCTGGCGTTCCTGGATACGACCTTCGTGCGCAACTCGGGTGACTTCACCCACGCCATCGTCGGAGAGGGTGGGTCGAGCGCCAGGCCGCCCAACGGGTTCGCCCGCGCCATCGGCTACAACCGGCTGGCGGGGCACACGAGCACGCTCTGCCCGCCCATAGTGATCCAGGGCGTGCCGTTCGTGGGTCCCGAAGTCATTGACGACGGCATCTCGCGCGCGATCCGCGTGCGCGACTTCATCGTGAACACGTCGGTCCAGGTGCAGTCGGTTGCGCTGAACTTCAACGGGCTCACCAACATGGTTCGCGCCGACTCGATCTATGTGCTGGACGAGGGGCTTCGGCTGATGGGTATCGTCGCCGCCGGCGGCGCGGTGCCCGGCATCGACATCAACTTCGACCACGCGTTCGACGCACGCTTCGCGGGTACGCCCACGTTCGGCGGCTCGCTCGATCCGAACGACCGGATGGTCTTCGCGGCCACGGCGGATCCGCTGATCAACGTGTACGACACGTATTTCTATGGCCAGGTCGCGACGGTCCCGATCCGCGACCCGATCGTCGGGCCGCTGCGGACTGCCAAAACCGCCGGCGGCCAGCAGCTACTGATCGGAGTGACGGCAGTGGGGGTGGTGGTGGTCGCGCTGCCGCCGATCGCGAACATCTTCCCGGTGGCGGGCAACTGACGGCTGCCGTATCCGAGAATCAGAGGGCCCGGCTGAGAAGCCGGGCTCTTTTTCTTGGCGCCCTGCACAGGCGTGAGACGGGCGGTGGTTTACAGGTGACATGGGGCGGGTAAGTTCCGTTCTCTGACGATCGCTCTGCGCTGAGAGTCTTGCACATATGATCCGCTTCACGACTGCCGGTGAATCCCACGGACGCGCCCTCGTATCGATCCTCGAGGGCATACCCGCGGGCCTGCCGCTCGTGGCCGAGGACGTGGACCGCGAGCTGAGGCGGCGCATGGCGGGCCACGGGCGCGGCGCGCGGATGAAGATCGAGCAGGACGCTGTGGAGTTCCTGAGCGGGGTGCGGGCCGGGGAGACGTTGGCATCGCCCATCGCCCTGCTGATCTGGAATCGCGACTGGGACAACTGGCGCGACGTGATGGCGCCGGAGCCCGACGGAGCCGATGCGGGAGCGCGGCGCCGCAAGGTGACGCGGCCCCGGCCGGGACACGCCGACCTGGTGGGGAGCCTCAAGTACGACCGCTCCGACGCCCGGGACATCCTGGAGCGCGCGAGCGCGCGCGAGACCGCTGCACGCGTGGCATGCGGTGCGGTATGCCGCCGGCTACTGGCGGAGTTCGGCGTCGAGATCGGAAGCCACGTCGTGGAGCTGGGACCCGTGGCGGCTCCGGTTCCTGACCCGCTCCCCACACCCCTCAACGAGGCGGCCGACCGCTCGCCGGTGCGCTGCCTCGACGATGGCGCCGGCAAGGCGATGGTGGCTGCGATCGATGAGGCCACGGCGGCGCGCGACTCGCTGGGCGGAGTGGCGGAGGTCGTGGTGCGAGGACTCCCGCTCGGGCTCGGCTCGCACGTGTCGTGGGATCGCAAGCTGGACGGCCGGCTTGCGGGCGCGGTGATGTCGATTCCCGCCGTGAAGGGAGTCGAGATCGGTCTCGGCTTCGAGGCGGCGCGCCGCCCCGGCTCCCAGGTGCACGACGAGCTGGAGCCCGGCGGCGCCGCTGCCAAGGGCAACGTCACACGGTCCAGCAATCGTGCCGGCGGTCTCGAAGGAGGCATGACCACGGGAGAGCCGCTCGTGGTTCGGGCCGCGATGAAGCCGATCTCCACTCTGAGGCGGCCCCTCAAGTCGGTGAATCTGGAGACCGGGGAGCCGGAGCAGGCTCAATCGGAGCGGGCGGACATCACCGCGGTGCCGGCCATGGGGGTCGTCGCGGAGGCGATGACGGCGATCGTGCTCGCCCAGGCATTCGTAGAGAAGTTCGGCGGTGACTGCCTGGCGGACATGAGGTCCGCATTCGAGGCCTACCTCACGCGGCTCGAGGACGGCCGAAGGTAGGCTCCCTGAAACGGCACCTGCTGCTGGTCGGGCTCCCCGGCTCCGGGAAGTCGGTGGTGGGGAGGTGCGCTGCCGAGGCGCTGGGCGCCCCGTTCACGGACGTGGACGAGCAGGTGGAGGCGGCAGAGGGGATGGCCATCCGGCGGATCTTCGCCGAGCGCGGTGAGCCGGCGTTCCGGGAGCTCGAGCGGCGCGCCGTTGAGACGGCGTTCGCGGGCCAGCCGGGGGTGGTGGCCCCCGGCGGAGGATGGGCCGCCCAGGGCACTAATATGGAATACGCTGCCGGGCGCGCCTTGGTGGTGTATCTCAGCACCGAGCCCTCCGTCGCGGCCGCGCGAGCGGCCCCTGAGGGCTCCAGGCCGCTCCTGGACGGCCCCGATCCGGCGGCCCGGATGGAGGAGATTCTGGCGGCCAGGGAGGGCTCTTACGAGGGTGCTGAGGCGGTCGTCCCCACGGACGGGCGGTCGGTGGAGGAGGTGGCCGCGGTCTTGGTTCAGCTTGCGCGATCTCGGGCCGGATGGTAACTATGCGCCCCCCGAGGGGCGACCCCGGGAGCGCAGCGCCGGTCTGTAAGGTGCTGACAGTCAATAAGTTACGAGTGTCGGCCTAGATGGGAGCGTGCTCCCATCTGGGCCGTGCGGCGTGAGGACGGAGCCGGCCCGAGGAGGCTCGGTGGTCAGTTGACGTGTCGTTGAACGGCCGCGCGCTAAGTGGGCGGCCTGGAGAATAAAACGAGTTATGGCGACCAAGAAAGCCAAGAAGAAGACGGCGAAGAGGACGGCGAAGAGGACCGCCACGAAGACCGCTCGCAAGGGGGGTGCTCTGGTGGTCGTGGAGTCGCCCGCCAAGGCGCGGACGATCAGCAAGTACCTGGATTCGGGCTACACGGTGAAGGCCACGGTGGGGCACCTGCGCGATCTGCCCCAGCGCGAGCTCGGGGTGGACGTGGACGAGGGCTTTGCGCCCAAGTACGTCACGATCCGCGGCAAGGGAAAACAGCTGGCCGAGATCAAGCGCGCGGCCAAGAAGTCCAATCAGGTGTTGCTGGCGACCGACCCGGACCGTGAGGGCGAGGCGATCGCGTGGCACGTCGCCGAACAGTTGGACGACGGGTCCAAGGTCCGCCGCGTGCTGTTCCACGAGATCACCAAGGACGCCATCAGCGAGGCTATCGAGAACCCCACCGACATAGACGACCAGAAGGTCGAGGCCCAGCAGGCCCGGCGCATCCTGGACCGTCTCGTGGGCTACAAGGTGAGCCCGCTGCTGTGGCGCTCGGTGAAGACCGGCCTCTCGGCGGGGCGGGTCCAGACCGTGGCGCTCAGGATCATCGTGGAGCGGGAGCAGGCGATCCGCGACTTCAAGCCGCAGGAGTACTGGTCGATCGATGCCGAGCTCGAGGCGAAGCGGAAGCGCTTCGGAGCGAAGCTGCACAAGATCGACGGCAAGAAGCTGGAGCTGCACTCGGAAAAGGACGCGCGCGCCGTGGTGAAGGCCGTGAAGGGGAAGCCCTTCGTGGTGACCGCAGTGCAGAGGAAGCAGCGGCGCCGCCGTCCCGCGCCGCCGTTCATCACCAGCACCCTGCAGCAGGAAGCGGCCAAGCGGCTCGGCTTCGCGTCCAGGCGCACGATGCGCACGGCGCAGCAGCTCTACGAGGGTGTGGAGATGGGCAAGCAGGGCGCGGTCGGGCTCATCACCTACATGCGCACCGACTCCCCCCGGGTGGCGCCGATTGCGATCGATGCGGTGCGCGAGTACGTAACGACGCGTTACGACGAGCGCTACCTGCCCGCCAAGCCGAACGTATATCGCACCAAGAAGAGCGCGCGGGCGCAGGAGGCACACGAGGCTATCCGGCCCACGGACGTCGCGTTGGCTCCCGAGAAGATCCGCAAGTACCTGACCGGCGACCTGTACAAGCTGTACCGGCTCATCTGGCAGCGCTTCGTGGCCTCACAGATGATGCCCGCGGTCTACGACACCACGACCATAGACTTCGACATCGACAAATACCTGTTCCGGGCCACCGGCTCGGTGATGGTGTTCGACGGCTTCCACGTGCTGTACGCCGACACGAAGGAGGCCGGTGAGGAGCAGACGTTCGAGGACCTGGCGCCCGTACCCGCGCTCGAGAAGGGCGATGAGGCCGCGGTGAAGAAGATCACGCCCAATCAGCACTTCACCGAGCCGCCGCCGCGCTTCAGCGAGGCGAGCCTGGTGAAGGAGCTCGAGGCGAACGGCATCGGGCGGCCCAGCACCTACGCGAGCATCGTCTCCACGCTGCGCGAGCGCGACTACGTGCGGCTCGAGAACCGGCGCTTCAATCCCACGGATCTGGGCGAGACCGTGACCAGGGTGATGGTGGCCCGCTTCCCGGACATCTTCAACGTCGAGTTCACGTCGCAGATGGAGACCGAGCTGGACAAGGTCGAGGAGGGCGAGCTCGGTTGGCAGACCGTGCTGCAGGACTTCTACGGGCCGTTCTCCAAGGCGCTCGAGTCCGTCGACACCGCCGCGATGATCCGCGAGGCGCACGACGTCGGAGAGATCGAGAAGGAGCCCTGCCCCACGTGCGGCGGCAAGCTCACGGTGAAGAGCGGGCGCTTCGGGCCGTTCGTCGCCTGCAGCAACTACCCCGAGTGCCGCTACACCAAGCCGCTCAAGGGCGACAAGGCACCGGACAAGCCGACCGACGAGGTGTGCAAGGAGTGCGGCGCGCCGATGGTCATCAAGGCCGGGCGCTACGGAGAGTTCCTCGCGTGCACGCAGTATCCCAAGTGCAAGCACACCCGGCCCATACCGCTCGGCGTGAAGTGCCCCAAGTGCGGTGGCGAGCTGGCGCAGCGCCGCACGCGGCGCGGCCGCTCGTTCTACGGGTGCTCCAACTATCCGGAGTGTGATTTCTCGACCTGGCACCGGCCAGTGCCGGACCGCTGCACGGAGTGCGGCAACGAGGGAGCGGAGCAGCGCTCCACAAAGGCGCGCGGCGAGTACCGCCTCTGTCTCAAGTGCGGCAACGAGTTCTCCGTCGAGGAGGCCGTCGCTGACGTAGCAGGAAAGTGAACGCCACCGTGGTAGGAGGAGGCCTCGCGGGGTGCGAGGCCGCGTGGGCGCTGGCCGAGCGCGGTGTCGACGTGAGGCTCCACGAGATGAGGCCGCTCGTGAGGACGCCGGCCCACCAGACGGACCGACTCGCCGAGATCGTCTGCAGCAACACCTTCAAGTCGCTGGAGCTAGCCAACGCGCACGGCCTGCTGAAGGCCGAGCTGCGCGTCCTGGGCAGCCTTCTGATGCAGGTGGCTGAGACCGTGCGCATTCCGGGCGGCTCCGCGCTCACCGTGGACCGCGTGGAGTTCAGCCGGGAGGTGACCCGGCGCGTGGAGGACCACCCACGCATCACCGTGGTGCGCGAAGAAGTGACCGAGCTGCCCTCACCCGGCGTCGTGGCCACCGGGCCGCTCACCTCCGACCGGCTGGGCGAGGCGATCGCCGCGCGGCTCGGCGCCGACTCGCTTGCGTTCTACGATGCCATCGCGCCCATCGTCAGCGGCGACTCTCTGGATCACTCCTTGCTCTACAGGATGTCGCGCTACGGCAAGGGCGGCGGTGACGACTTCCTGAACGCGCCGCTGTCGGCGAGCCAATACGAGGGGTTCATAGATGCGCTCCTCGCGGCGGACCAGTTCGAGGGCCACGGCTTCGACGCGGTTCCCTATTTCGAGGGCTGCCTCCCCGTCGAGGAGATGGCGCGGCGCGGGCGCGAGACGCCCCGGTTCGGGCCGCTCAAGCCCGTGGGACTACCCGATCCGAGCACGGGACGCGAGCCCCACGCTGTCGTGCAGCTCCGACAGGAGGATCGCGCCGGACAGATGTGGAACCTCGTCGGGTTCCAGACCCGGCTTCGCATTCCGGAGCAGCAGCGCGTGTTCCGCGCGATCCCCGGGCTCGGCGCGGCCGAGTTCTATCGCTACGGGAGCATCCACCGGAACACCTATCTCAACGCCCCCGCATCGCTCACGGCGCATCTCTCCGCGCGCGACGACGCGAGCCTGCTGTTCGCCGGTCAACTGGTGGGGGTGGAGGGCTACACCGAGTCGCTGGCCACGGGGCTCCTGGCCGGGATCAACCTGGCTCGCCTGCTCGAGGGACTCGAGCCGGTCGTGCCGCCAGCCGAGACCATGCTGGGTGCGCTGATGGCGTACGTGCACGGGGCCGACCCCGGGCGCTTCCAGCCGATGAACGCCAATTTCGGCCTGCTCCCCCCGCTCGAAGAGCGCGTCCGTGACAAGCGGCGGCGCAGGGAGCTGCTGGCAGAGCGAGCCGTGACACTGATGCGCGCCTTTGCGGCCGGCGCCGCGGCGGTGGCCACGTGACGAAGCGAGGGCACGCGCGCCGCGAGATCGGTGAGTTCATCACCTATCTCGAGAAGGAGCGCAACGACTCGCCCAATACGGTTCGCGCCTACGGTCGTGACCTGATCGCGTTCCAGGTGTTCCTGGACGAGTACTACGGTGGCGCGCGGCGCTGGCGCTGGACAACGGTGGACCGGCTGGCGGTGCGGAGCTTCATGGGCGAGCTCAAGCGGCGGGGGCTCGCCAAGCGCTCCATCGCGCGGGCGGTGTCCGTGCTGCGCACGTTCTACCGGTTCATGAATCAGCGCTACGGGATCGAGCAGAACCCCGCCAAGGGAGTGCGGCTGCCCAAGGTCGAGCAGCGCCTCCCGGCAGTGCTCGACCGCGGCCAGGTGGAGGAGCTGTTTCACCACGCGGAGACGATGGCCTCCGAGGGAGGGTTCCAGGGCACGCGCGACCTCGCCATGCTCGAGCTGTTCTATGGCACCGGAATGCGGCTCTCCGAGCTGGCGGGCCTCAATCTGGCCGACGTGGACGTGATATCCGGGCAGGTGAAGGTGCGCGGGAAGGGCAGGAAGGAACGCATCCTCCCGCTCGGCGGGTACGCGGCCCGGGCGCTCCGCGGCTACTTCGTGGAGCGCGAGGAGCTCCTGGCGGGGCTTTCCACGGGCCGCGGTGACCGGCGGGCGGTCTTCCTGTCACGGCGGGGCCGGCGGCTCTCGGTGCGCGGCGTGCAGATGGTGGTGAGCCGGTTCATGCGGGCTCTGAGCGAGAGCGCAGGGCTCAAGGTCCACACGCTGCGCCACAGCTTTGCCACCCACCTGCTCGATGCGGGGGCCGACCTCAGGGCGGTGCAGGAGCTGCTGGGGCACGCCTCGCTGAGCACGACTCAGGTGTATACTCATACGAGTGTGGAGCGACTGAAGCAGGTGTACCACAAGGCGCACCCCCGGGCGTGAGCCCCGGTGCGGCGAGGTCAGGGAGCATGACTCGATTGCGAATTCACGCCACCACCATCCTGTGCGTGAGGCGGGATGGGAAGGTGGCGATGGGCGGCGATGGGCAGGTGACCGTCGGCGATACGGTGATGAAGGCCCATGCCAACAAGGTGCGCACGCTGGCCTCCGGCAAGGTGGTGGCGGGGTTCGCCGGAGCGGCTGCGGATGCATTCACACTGTTCGAGAAGTTCGAGGAGAAGATGGAGCGCTTCCCGGGCAACCTGTCGCGCGCCGCGGTCGAGCTGGCCAAGGACTGGCGCAGCGACCGGGTGCTGCGGCGCCTGGAGGCCCTGCTCGCGGTGGCCACCGTCGGGCACGCATACGTGCTGAGCGGCAGCGGAGAGCTGATCGAGCCCGATGACGGGATCCTGGCCGTCGGCTCGGGCGGCAACTACGCGCTGGCCGCGGCGCGGGCGCTGCTCGCGCACACCGATCTGTCGGCGCGCGACATCGTGCAGAAGGCGCTCGATATCGCGGCCGACATCTGTGTCTTCTCGAACCAGAACATCTCGATAGTAGAGTTGAGCAACTAATAGTGATGACGCCGGAACCGAAGCCAATCGAAGAGAAGCTCAAGGCGATAGACAGCGGCCCCGAGGCGCTGCCGTGGCTCGAGGAGCTGCCGCCCAAGCAGATCGTTGCCGAGCTGGACCGCTACATCGTGGGGCAGGGTGCGGCCAAGAAGGCCGTCGCCATCGCCATCCGCAATCGGTGGCGCCGGACGCAGGCGCCCGAGAGCATCCGCGACGAGATACTCCCCAACAACATCATCCTGATCGGCCCCACTGGCGTCGGGAAGACGGAGATCGCGCGACGGCTGGCGCGGCTCTCCGGCGCGCCCTTCATCAAGGTCGAGGCGTCGAAGTTCACCGAGGTCGGTTACGTGGGCCGCGACGTGGAGTCCATGGTGCGCGACCTGGTGGACGCGGCGGTGAACATGGTGCGCGGCGAGAGGGAGGACGAAGTCTATCCGAACGCCGAGCGGCGGGCCGAGGAGCGCCTGCTCGATCTCCTGTTGCCGGCTCCTCCCAAACAGCGCCCCAAGCCGGAGCGCCGGCCGGTCGCGGAACAGGGTGAACGGCCGGCGGACGCCGAGCAGCAGGGCGCCAAGCAGCAACTGTTCGTGGTCTCCGCGACGGGAGAAGTGCGGCGCGACGAGGCCGGCGCCCCCGAGGCGGCCGACGACGAGGAGCGGCGCGCCCGGACGCGAGAGAAGCTCCGCAAGCTGCTCCAGGACGGCAAGCTGGAGGAGCGGGAGGTCGAGATAGAGGTCACGCAGCAGTCGATGCCCGGTCTCGAATTGATGCCGCTCACGCCGGGCATGGAGGGGACGGACATCAACTTCACCGAGATGCTGCAGGACATGCTGCCCAAGCGCACCAAGAAACGGGTGGTGCGCGTGAGCGAGGCGCGCCGCATCCTCGTCGACGAGGAGCTGCGCAAGCTCGTCGACATGGACGACGTCGTGAACGAGGCGCTCGACAGGGTCGAGAACCACGGCATCATCTTCGTGGACGAGCTGGACAAGATCGCCGGTGAGCGAAGCCAGACGGGCCCCGACGTTTCCCGTGAGGGAGTGCAGCGGGACCTGCTCCCGATCATCGAGGGCTCCACCGTGCAGACGCGCTACGGGTACGTGCGCACCGATCACGTGCTGTTCATAGCGGCAGGCGCGTTCCACGTGTCCAAGCCCTCGGATCTCATTCCGGAGATGCAGGGGCGCTTTCCCATCCGGGCCGAGCTCTCGCCACTGGGAGAGGAGGAGTTCGTCCGGATCATGACCGAACCGGAGAACTCTCTGATCAAGCAGTACCAGGCGCTGGTCGCCGCCGAGAGCGCGGACCTCACGTTCACCGACGACGGCGTGGCCGAGATCGCGCGCATCGCGATGATCATGAACGAGCGCACGGAGAACATCGGCGCGCGACGGCTGCACACGGTGATGACGACCCTGCTCGAAGACGTTCTGTTCGAGCTGCCCGACCTGCCGGAGAAGAAGATCGTGTTCGACATCGATCAGGTGCGCGAGCGCCTGATGCGGATCGTCGACGACGAGGATCTGCGCAAGTACATCCTGTAGCTGGAGGCGCGAAGAGTGGGAGCGGCGGGGCGGCTGGTGTCGCCCCGCCGCTGCGCGTTGGGGGCTGGATCGAAGGCCAGCCCGGCAGTCCAGCCGCCCAGGGTGGGGCGCCGAAGCCAGGGGGCAGGACGCCCTTTCTCCCCGTCCTCACTCACTTTACACCCCGGCGCCCGGCAGCTAGAATCAATCTGCTAACCTGTCATTTTGACCTACCGCTCGGATTCATATGCCCAAACGAGATTTCCTCAAGGTCTCCGACTTCAGCGCCCAAGAGATCGAGAAACTGCTCGAGCTCGCCGCCGCCATGAAGTCGGGCCAATACGACAAGAAGCCCCTGGCGGGGAAGACCCTCGCCATGGTGTTCACGAAGAGCAGCACGCGGACGCGCGTCTCGTTCGAGGTCGGCGCCTACCAGCTGGGCGGCAACGCGCTGTTTCTCTCGAGCCGAGATCTCCAACTGGGCCGCGGCGAGCCCATCAAGGACACGGCGCGCGTGCTGTCGCGCTACGTGGACGGGATCATGATCCGGACGTTCGCGCACGCGGACGTCGAGGAGCTGGCGCACTACTCCACGGTCCCGGTGATCAACGGCCTCACCGACTTCCTGCACCCGTGCCAGGCCCTGGCGGACGTCATGACCGTGCGGGAGGCGTTCGGCACGTGGGAGGGCAAGGTGGTGGTGTGGATCGGAGATGGAAACAACGTGGCCAACTCGTGGCTCAATGCAGCGGGTGTATTGGGCTTCGAGCTCAGGCTCGCCTGCCCGGAAGGGTTCGAGCCCAACCACGACGTCTACGAACGCGCTGACGGGGTCACGACGGTGTCCATCCACGAGGATCCCGAAGAGGCGATCCAGGGAGCGCACGTCGTGAACACGGACGTGTGGGCGTCCATGGGGCAGGAGGGCGAGGCCGACGCGCGCAAGCTCGCCTTCAAGGGCTACACCGTGGACGAGAGCATGATGAAGCTGGCCGCGCCTGACGCGATCTTTCCCCATTGCCTGCCCGCCCACCGCGGCGAGGAAGTCACAGACGAGGTGATCGAGGGACCGCAATCTCGCGTGTTCGATCAGGCCGAGAATCGGCTGCACGCCCAGAGGGCGCTGATGGCGGTCCTCATGGGCGGGGAGAGCGTAGAATGAGCGGGAGTCTCAAGCGCACGCCGTTCTACGAGATGCACGTGAAGCTCGGGGCCAAGATGGTGCCGTTCGCGGGCTTCGAGATGCCGGTGCAGTACCCGTCAGGCATCACCAAGGAGCACCTGGCCGTGCGCAACGGCGTGGGTGTGTTCGATGTGTCGCACATGGGGGAGTTCGAGTTCACCGGGCCGGACCGCAACGCCTGGGTGAACCGCCTCACCTGCAACGACGTGGGCGCGCTCGAGGACGGACAGGCCCAGTACTCGGCGCTTCTCAACGAGAGTGGCACCTTCATCGACGACTGCATCGTGTACCGCTTCGACGACAAGGTCATGATGGTCGTGAACGCCGCCAACCTGGAGAAGGACTGGCAGCACGTCGTGGCGAGCAAGGTGGGCGTGAACGCCCGTGTGAAGAACATCTCCGACGAGGTGGCGCTGCTCGCCGTTCAGGGACCCGATAGCGAGCGGCTGGTGCAGTCGCTCACGAGCGAGGACCTGGCCAACGTCGGCTACTACCACTTCACGGTCGGACAGGTGGCAGGGGCCGACTGCGTCAACGCGCGCACCGGGTACACGGGCGAGGACGGCTTCGAGCTCTACTTCCGGCCGAAACACGCCGACACCATGTGGCACGCGTTGGTGGGGGAGGGACGTGGCGAGCCCATCGGTTTGGGCGCGCGCGACACGCTGCGCCTCGAGGTGGGCTACCCGCTCTACGGCAGCGACATTGACGACACTACCAACCCGTACGAGGCCCGGCTCGGGTGGATCGTGAAGTTGAACAAGGGCGCGCCCTTCGGCGGCCGGCACGCCCTGCAGGAGATCAAGGCCAAGGGAGTGACACGCAAGCTCGTGGGGTTCACTACAGAGAAGCGCGTCCTCCCGCGGCACGGTTACGACGTGTACCTGAAGGATCGCAAGGTGGACGTCGTTCGCAGCGGCGGTTTCAGTCCCTCGCTGGGGTGTGGCATCGGCACCACATATCTCCCCACGCACTCGACCGACCCGGGCACCGTGATCGAGCTCGAAGCGCGCGGCAAGCGATCCCAGGCGGAGGTCGTGAAGCTGCCGTTCTACACCCAGGGGAGCATCAAGAGGAAGTAGCCGCGTGGAACTGCGCGTTGCGGTACTGACAGTGTCCGACCTCGGTGCGGCAGGTGAGCGCGACGACGCCTCGGGCGACGCGGTCGCCGAGTGGGCCGAGCGCCGGGGCTACGAGGTGGCGGCGCGCGATCTCGTCCCCGATGAGAGCGACATGATCGCCGCCGCGCTGACGCGGTGGGCCGACGACGGAACCGCCGACCTGATTGTGACGACCGGCGGCACGGGCCTCGCTGCGCGTGACGTGACGCCGGAGGCAACGCGGGCGGTGCTGGAGCGCGAGGCGCCGGGCATCGCCGAGGCGATCCGGGCCGCCGGGAGGGAGAAGGTGCCGTACAGCACCCTGTCGCGCGGCGTTGCCGGCACCCGGGCCGCCACGCTGATCGTCAATCTTCCCGGGAGCCCGGGCGGGGTCAACGACGGCCTCGCCGTCCTCGAACCGCTGGTCGAGCACGCAGTGGAGCTGCTCAAGGGCGAGCCGACGGAGCACGAATGACCGATCGGGTGCTCATCACGATGGACGACCTCGAGGTCGCGGTGCAGTCCAACGCGGCGTTCGAGGAGGCTGGCTTCGAGACCGTTCTCGTGTCGTCGCAGGACGACACGCGGGCCGTGTTCCGGGGAGCGGATGCCGACGTCGTGGTCCTCACCGGCGCCCTGTCGGAACACCGGGCCGAGACGATCGTCGCGCTGGCCCGCGACAAGGCCATCTCCACGCTCGGGCTCATCGAGCAAGCGAGCCCCGACCCGGCGAAGCAGGCGCGCCAGCTCGGTCTCACCGCCTCGATGGTCAAGCCGGTGGACGCCGGCGACGTAGTGGCCGCCGCGACGCGGCTCATCGCGCGCAGGCGGCTGCAGGAGCATACCGGCATCCTGGGCGAGAGCCCCGCCATACAGCAGGTGCTCGTGAAGATCGAGCAGATGGCGCCGGTCTCCAGCACGGTGCTCATCGAGGGCGAGTCGGGGACCGGCAAGGAACTGGTAGCCAAGGCGATCCATCACCTCTCCCCGCGGCGCGACGGGCCCTTCATAACCGTGAACTGCGCCGCGCTGCCCGCGGCGCTGCTCGAGTCCGAGATGTTCGGCCACGACAAGGGTGCGTTCACCGGTGCGGCGGAGCGCAGGCTGGGACGGTTCGAGCTCGCCGACGGCGGGACCATCTTCCTCGACGAGAGCGGGGAGATGCCGCCCGCCCTGCAGGCCAAGCTCCTGCGCGTGCTCGAGGACCGCACGTTCTTCCGCGTGGGCGGCACGCAGCCGATCCGGGTGGTCGTGCGAGTGATCGCGGCCACCAATCGTGCGCTCAAGGAGGCGGTGGCGACCGGCGACTTCCGCGACGACCTGTTCTACCGGCTGAACGTGCTCAGCATCTACCTGCCGCCGCTCAGGGAGCGTAGGAGCGACATCCCCATCCTCGTGAAGCGGTTCGTGAGCGACCTGAGCCGGGAGCACGGACGCTCGTTCCGCGGCATCTCACCCGAGGCGATGCAGATGCTGGTGGACGCTCACTGGCCGGGGAACGTGCGCCAGCTCAGGAACCTCATCGAGTCCATGGTCGTGCTGGCTCCGGGCCGCGAGATACAGGCTAGCGACATCCCGCCCGACGTGCGCGACGAGGGCACGCGGCTGCTGCCGATGCGGGTGCCGGGCAGCATGCGCAGCGTGCCCGGGCGGGAACTCGAGTACATCTTCCGCAGCTTGGTTGAGCTCAAGCTCCAGATGGAGGAGCTCAGGCGCCGCATGGACGACGAGCCACGCCGCGTGGAGGTGATGGAGGTGGCCCCACGGCCGTCGTTCGGGGACTTCCAGGTGGGCGAAGTGATCGAGGTCGGTGGGCACGGTGAGGCGCCGTCCGATGAGATCCGTCACCGGGTGGTCTACCAGCCCGGAATGAAGATGGCTGACGTGGAGCGCGCGGCCATCGAGGCGGCCCTGCAAGAGACCCGCGGCAACCGGCGCCGCGCGGCCGATAAGCTGGGGATCGGCGAGCGGACCCTCTACCGCAAGATCAAGGAGTACGAGTTGGGGTAGCAGACGGGCTCTCTGCTCGATGTGGGCCCAAACAACCCCAGAATCATCCAATTTGCCCCAGATTGACCGAGGTCGGCCGGAGCTGACTTAGGCCCTCTTGAAGGTGGGGCCCAGCGTCCGCCGTCCAGAATGGTGACCTACCTCACAGGCCGCCCCCCGGATTTCGGCTATCCCAATATGGGGCAGGTCCGCTATCGAGCGGGACCCCGGAATGCTATGTTCTGATGCCTCGGTCCAGGATGGGGCAGTCTGGCCGTTGAGGCCCTCAGCCTCGGCCCTCGGAAACAGGCCCCAGAAGCTGCCAAACTATTGACATACAGTCACTTGAAGCCCATAGTGTCGGTCGCCCTGCGAACCTCAAATGGACGGGCCGCGTGCCCGGGCCGGCGTCGTTGTGCGGTTTGAGATAAACGACAAGTGCGTCAGCTGCCTGGCGTGCGTACGCGTATGTCCTGCGCAGGCAATTGAGGTCGACGGCAGCAACGTTCGCATCGTCGATGAGTCGTGTATCCGGTCGGGCTCATGTGTACCGGCCTGCCCGCACGATGCGATCGACGCGGTTGGAGATCTCGCTGAAGCGTTGACGCTCGCGGATCGCGGTAACGCGATCATGGTGCTGAGCGTGGAAGCGGAGGTTCACTTCCACCCGTACGCACCGGAGCAAGTGGTCAACGCCTGTTACGCCGCGGGGTTCAAGGCGGTGCACCGCGGGGTCCTGGGAGACGAGCTGGTTGCCGACGAGTACCAGCGCCTGCTCCAGGATCCGGGGTGGGGGACGATGATCCGGTCCACCTGCCCCATCGTGGTGGAGCGGGTGCGGCATGACTATCCGGAGCTGGTGCCGTATTTGGCGCCCGTGAAGACGCCGCTGGCTGCCGAGGCGGCTTACCTGCGGGAAGTGTACGGGCCGGACGTTCCCATCGTGTACGTGGGCGTCTGCGTGTTCGATTCGAACGGCGACGTGGACGCGTTGGTGACGTTCGATGAGTTGGACCGGCTGTTCCGGGCCCGGGGAGTGGAGCTGGGGCGCCAGGCGCGCTACTTCAGCCGCATTCCCGAGGTGCGCCAGCGCCATGTGAGCACTGCCGGCGGGCTGCCGCTGCCGGTGCTGAAGGTGGAGACCCAGACGAGCCGGCGGTTTCGCAAGGTTCGAGGGTTGAAGTCGCTGGACGTGATTGCCCGGGCGGTTGCGGTGGACGAGATGGACCTGGGGTTCGTAGACATCCTGCCGTGTGAGGGGTGTCTCGACCACCCATTGCTGGGGCCCCGCGAGGAGTTGTTCCGTCGGCGCCGGGTGGCTCAGGAGGCTGAGC
>JAUVTI010000129.1 GCA_030601605.1 Gemmatimonadales bacterium | reverse complement strand
GGGCGCCCACCACGATCGCGAACTGACCCAGCGTCATGACCTAAATATATATGGCGACAATATCTATTTACAAGCCGCGACCAGTCACTCTCCATCCGCCGAGGGCCCGTACACACCCGGAACCTTGAGCCCCGCCTGCCGCATCAGCACCGTCATCTGGCCGCGGTGGTGGATCTCGTGGTACAGCACCACGGCCAGCGTGAACCCGCGCGGCCACTCCCGGCCGTACAGCTGGTCGGTGACCTCGAGCGTCTCGTCGGTCCACTGCCGCTCGACCGCTCCGGCCAGTGCCTTGGCGGCGTCCACATAGGCGGAGTGTACCTCGGCGGCGCGCTCCGGCACGGGGTCCCGCTTCGACGGAGCGTCGTACTCGAGGCCGGTCTTCCCCACGATCTCACGCTGGGAGACCACGACGTGCCAGGCCAGCTCGCCGAGGCTGCGGTAACCCTCGGCCACACGTTGCTCCAACGAGCCGTCCGTCAGCGCGGCCATCACCCTGGCCGTCTGTGCCGACTCGTGGGACCAGGTCTTCAGGAACTGCTCGACCGACGTGAACATGCTGCGCTCCTCGTGCGGGGGGCCTTCTCACTCAGCCTACGTCCAACGCGGAACCGTCGCCAGGTGCGCGCCGTTCCCAACACGTCTATCTTCAACGTCCTCCAAGCACCGAGCGAAGGACACCACACAGTGTTCGACGACATATTCGAGACCGTCAACTCCGGATTCGCCCAGGCTCTGTACGAGGACTGGCTCAGGGACCCGTCCTCTGTGCCCGAGGAGTGGCGCAAGCTGTTCGACAATGGGGTGAAGGGCGAGGAGCCGGCTCCGGGCGCCGCGGCTGCAGCCGCCGCATCCCCGGCGGCACCCGCCGAACACCAGACCGCCGCCCCAGCCGCCTCCCCCCAGGCAGAGCAGGCTCCCGAGCCCCCGCCCCCCGGCGAGCCCATCAAGGGCCCCCCGCTCAGGCAGCTCCAGAACATGGAGGCCTCCCTCGAGGTCCCCACGGCGACCTCGTTCCGCGACATAGACGTCTCGTTGCTGTGGGCGGTGCGTGCCGCCTTCAACCGGCAGCTCAAGCAGCGCGATCTCAAGCTCTCGTTCACGCACCTCATCGGTTGGGCGCTGGTGCGGGCCGCGCAGGAGGTGCCGGCGCTGACCCACGCGCTGGCCGAGCAGGGCGAGGATTACTTCCGGGTGGAGCCCGGTGCGGTGAACCTCGGGCTCGCGGTGGACACGGTGGGCAAGCGGGGCGAACGGCGGCTCATGGTGCCCATCGTGAAGCAGGCCGACCGGATGACCTTCCGCGACTTCCACGAGGAGTACGACCGGGTCGTGACCGGGGCGCGTGAGGGCAAGCTCATGCCCGATGCCTACATGGGCGGCACGTTCACGCTCACCAACCCGGGAACGATCGGCACGGTCGCCTCGGTGCCGCGCCTGATGAAGGGACAGGGCTCGATCATCGCCAGCGGCGCGATCCGCGAGATCGGCGGCGCCAAGGTCATGACGATGACCTCCACCTACGACCACCGCATCATCCAGGGCGCGGAGTCGGGCGAGTTCCTGCAGGTGGCGGACCGGCTGCTCCAGGGGGAGCACGACTTCTACCGCGACATCGCGCGGTCTATGGACCTGGACGCCGCAACGCTCACGGCCGCCGAGGCGGCGGTGCAGACCGGAGTGCCCGTGGCGCCGAAGCAGGCGCCCTCGGCCACCGCGCTCACCGACGGGGCCATCCCGCAGGACATGCTGTACCACACTGCGGCGGCCATGTCGCTGGTGCGGGCTCACCGCACGCACGGCTACCTGGCAGCGCGGCTGAACCCGCTCGGCACCGAGCCGCGCGGCGACCCCGCGCTCGACCCCGCCAACCTGGATCTCACGTCGGAGGCCATGCGACACATCCCGGCCGACGTGCTGCGCACGTACGTGGGCGGCGAGACGATGCTCGACGTGCTGCCGCGCCTGCGCGAGATCTACTGCGGCACGATCGCCTACGAGATCGAGCACATAGCCAGCCACGAGGAGCGCGTGTGGCTGCGGCGGGTGATCGAGTCGGGCGAGCACCGGCGTCCGCTCAGCGACGAGGAGAAGCAGGCCCTGCTGCGCGATCTCACGAAGGTGGACGCGCTGGAGCGCTTCCTGCACCGCGCGTACCTGGGTCACAAGCGCTTCGGGATCGAGGGCCTGGACATGCTGGTGCCCATGCTGCACCGGGCGCTGTCGCTCACCGCCGACGAGGGGACCTGCGAGGCGGTGATGGGAATGGCGCACCGCGGGCGGCTCAACGTGCTCACCCACATCCTCGGCATTTCGTACGAGACGCTGCTGGCCGAGTTCGAGGGCGGCCGCCAGGTGGAGGAGACGCTCGCCCCCAAGGGCGGCACCGGCGACGTGAAGTATCACCACGGCGCCACGGGTGTGTTCGAGACGTGGCGCGGGCAGGAGATCGACGTCACGCTCATGCCCAACCCGAGCCACCTGGAGGCGGTGGACCCCGTCGTCGAGGGCAACGCCCGGGCACGGCAGACCGATCGCTCCAAGCCGCAGCCGACGTACGACACGGTCTGCGTCCTGCCCATCCTGATCCACGGTGACGGGGCGTTCGCGGCGCAGGGCGTGGTGGCCGAGACGATCAACCTGTCACAGCTGGAGGGCTACGCGACCGGCGGCACGCTGCACATCATCGCCAACAACCAGGTGGGGTTCACCACCAACCCGAGCGAGGCGCGCTCCACCGACTACGCCAGCGACCTGGCCAAGGGGTTCGACGTGCCCATCGTGCACGTGAACGCCGACGATCCGGAGGCGTGTCTGGCCGCGGTCAACCTGGCGATGATGTACCGCAAGAAATTCCAGCACGATGCCGTGATCAACCTCGTGGGGTACCGCCGCCACGGACACAACGAGGGCGACGAGCCACGTTATACCCAGCCCCTCATGTACAAGCTGATCGACAAGCATCCCACGGTGCGGGAGCTCTACGCCGGCACTCTCGTCAGTCAGAAGGTGATCACCGAGGAGCAGGCCGAGCAGATGGCCGACGAGATCTACGCCCAGCTGACCGAGACCCAGACCAAGCTCAAGGCAGACATCGAGCGTGGTGTGGAGGAAGGCGAGGAGCCACAGCGCATCTCCGGCCTGTGGGCCCCGATCACCGAGCCCATCACCGCGGTGGCCCCGGAGAAGTTCGTGGGTCTCAACGAAGAGCTCCTCACGTACCCCGACGGCTTCCACGCCAACCGCAAGCTCCAGCGCCTGCTGGAGCGGCGGCGCACGGCGGTGAGCGAGGATACGGGGCTCGACTGGGCCCACGCCGAGGTGCTTGCGCTGGCAGCGCTGCTGACCGAAGGCGTACCGATACGGATGGTGGGACAGGACACGGCGCGCGGCACCTTCAGCCAGCGGCATCTGACGCTGTTCGACTCGGAGACCGGCGCGCCGTATACGCCCATTCAGCACCTCTCCGATGCCACGGTGCCGATGGAGCTCCACAACTCTCCGCTGTCGGAGTACGCAGCGCTGGGGTTCGAGTACGGCTACGCGGTGGCGGCGCCCAAGGTGCTGGTGATATGGGAGGCGCAGTTCGGCGACTTCGCGAACAGCGCCGCGGTCATCATCGACCAGTTCATCATCGCAGGGCTCGCGAAGTGGGGGCAGACGTCGCGCCTCACGCTGCTGCTGCCGCACGGCTACGAGGGACAGGGCCCGGAGCACTCGAGCGCCCGCCTGGAGCGCTACCTGGCGCTGGGCGCCGAGGGCAACATCCGGTTCGCCAACCCCTCGACTCCGGCGCAGTACTTCCACCTGCTGCGGCGCCAGGCCAGGCACGAGGAGATGCGGCCGCTGATCGTGATGACGCCGAAGAGCCTGCTGCGGCTGCCGCAGGCGACCTCCCATGTCGCCGAGTTCACCGAGGGCGAGTTCCACGCCGTGCTCGACGACCCGGAGCTGCCCGGCACGCGTGAGACCGTGAAGCGGCTCGTTCTCTGCTCGGGCAAGGTGTACTACGACATCGTGGGATCGGAGCGGCGCGCCGAGGCGGGGCACGTCGCGATCGGGCGCATCGAGCTGCTCTATCCGTTCCCGGAGGGCCAGGCACTCGAACTCATCGAGTCGTATCCCAACCTCGAGGAGATCGTGTGGCTCCAGGAGGAGCCCATGAACATGGGTGCGCGCAAGTGGATGGTGCCCCACCTCGAGGCGGTTGCGCCGGACGCCATGGTAGTGCGGTACGTCTCACGCCCCGAGCGGTCCAGCCCGGCCGAGGGCTATCCCGCCGCGCACCGCGCGGAGCAACAGCGCATCGTGAACGAGGGGCTGGCCTAGCCCGAAGAGAGGGCCGGGCGCAGACGGTAGTCGAGCCGCTCGCGCGCGGCCCTCACGGCACCGCGGTATTCACCGCTCGCGAGCCTCTGCTGCAGCTGCTCGCTCACCGGCACTACCATCGGCGCCGGTTCCCAGTAGGCGGGCTCGCCCGTCGCCTCGTCCACCACGCGTCCCTCGTTGATCGCCCGGTTCGCATGCGCCAGATCGGCGCCCGCCACCGCATCGCGCAGCGCCTCGAACCGCGCTCGCGCCGCCGGCTCCACGAACTTGAGGTGCCGCCTGCCCACCGCGGCCATGTAGAACTGCGAGGGAACGAACGCGATTCCGTCCAGGCGAAGCCGCTCGCACACCACCACCATCCACACCGCGACCTCGCGCAGCAGCCCGAGACCCGGGTGCCGCTGCCCCGGCAGCTGGGGACGCGACTCGGTAAACGAGCTCCGTGAGTCCTGCATCAGCAGCCACTCGATCTCGATCACCTCGTGGCCGGGCACCATGCTGCGGCTGCGCGACGCCTTGAGCTCCATCAGGAGCTCCTTTCCTTCCGGGTCGGCGAAGACGCGCAGCGTCTGCCCCAACCCCTGGGGCGCGGTGAGTGTCACGGTGAGACTCTGGAACCCGCGCGCGCGTATGCTGTCCAGCAGGCCCAGCTGCTCCATTTGGAGCTCCACCGCGTGCCGCGGAAACTGCCCCAGGAAGCGCGTGTCCTCGTGCGTGAGGGCCCCCAGGATGTCCTCCCGCTCGAGCTCCCAGTCGGCGGAGTCCCTCGGCCCGGTCCGCGCGAGGTCCCATCGCTGCGAGATCTCACGGAAGCGCCTCAGCAACAGCTCCGCGTCATCGGGCGGCTCCACGACCGAGCCGCTCACCAGCCAGCCGAAGAACCGGGCCGAGTGGCGCCACGCGGCGGTGCCATACCCTCCGGCCAGCAGCACGACGAGCGGCACCCTCTGCCTTCCGTTTCTGGTCAGCTCCACGACGAAGCGGTCGCGCTCCAGCAGCGCTGCGGCGCTGAGCCTCCAGTCCCCCACCGCGTCCCCGGCCGCGCCGTCCACGCCGGCCACGTACACGACCAGGCCCGGCTTGTGCCGCTCTACTATCGGGGGCAGCGTGTCGCGCAGTGTGGCGAGGAACGTGTCGTCATCCACATCACTGCCGAGCACGATGCTGGTAGAGGCTGTGGCCTCCGCTTCGTCCCACGGCGCATTGTGGATCGAGTAGGTGTAGACGGTCGGATCGTCCGCGAACACGGCCCGCGTTCCGTTGCCGTCGTGCAGGTCCAGGTCCCCGACCAGCACGGGCTCGTCGAAGCCTCGGGAGCGAAGCCGAAGGATCGCCGCCGCGATGTCATTGAACACGCAGAAGCCCATCCCGCGGTCTGGTGCGGCGTGCTGGAACCCGCCAGCGAGGTTCACCGC
>JAUVTI010000109.1 GCA_030601605.1 Gemmatimonadales bacterium | reverse complement strand
GCCGGAGGGGTTCGAACCCTCCGTGGAGTTCGTCGCCGCGACCGCCGGCGGTCCCGCAGCCACGCGGCGGGCTCCGGTGCGGCGCTAACGGCCGGCTCAGGAGCCCACACACATGGCCCGAACGCTCCGCATCGCCTCCGGACAGGGTTTCTGGGGAGA
This sequence comes from Gemmatimonadales bacterium, assembly GCA_030601605.1. Classification (GTDB taxonomy): domain Bacteria; phylum Gemmatimonadota; class Gemmatimonadetes; order Gemmatimonadales; family GWC2-71-9; genus WVYX01. The sequence continues at coordinate 6,612 of JAUVTI010000109.1, read as the reverse complement.
CTGGCTCGAGGCCCCACGGCGCCAGGTCGAGGGCGGCCCCATCGACTACCTCATGATGGACTACCTCGCCGAAGTGACGATGTCCATCATGCAGAAGCAGCGCGCTCGGGACCCCGCGGTTGGATACGCCAAGGACTTCGTGCCCTTGTTGGAGCGCCTCCTTCCGGCGCTCGTGGAGAAGGGCGTCAAGGTCATCTCGAATGCAGGCGGGGTGAACCCGTGTGCCTGCGCCGAGGCGGTGGTGGAGGCGGTGCAGCGCCAGAATCTCGGCGGCCGGGTGAAGATCGGTGTGGTGACGGGCGACGACATCCTCGACCGGCTCGAGGAGCTGGAGTCACACGGTCATCCCCTCTCCAACATGGACACCGGAGAGCCGTTGGCGAGCGTGCGCGACCGGGTGCAGAGCGCCAACGTGTACATCGGTGCGTGGCCGGTGGTGGAGGCGCTGGAGCGCGGCGCGGACGTGGTGATCACCGGCCGCGTGACCGACACCGGTCTCACGCTGGGCCCGATGCTGCACGAGTTCGGATGGGCGCCGGACGACTGGGACCGGATTGCGGCGGGTACGATCGCGGGGCACATCAACGAGTGCGGAGCGCAGTGTACGGGAGGGAACTGCCTGGTGGATTGGGAGCACATTCCCAACATGGCGGATCCCGGCTACCCGATCGTCGATGCCGCTCCCGACGGCAGCTTCCACGTCACGAAGCACCCGGGGACCGGCGGTCGCGTGACCGTGGCGAGCGTGACGGAGCAGCTGCTCTACGAGATGGGCGACCCCACGAACTACATCACGCCCGACGGGATAGTGGACTTCACGACCATCCGGCTCGAGCAGGCCGGTGAGGACAACGTGAGGGTCTCCGGCGTGAGGGGCCGGCCGGCCACCGATTCGCTGAAGGTCTCGATCTCCTACCTGTACGGCTTCAAGGCGGTCGGGACCCTGGTGTACGCCTGGCCGGACGCCTACGAGAAGGCGAAGGCCGCGGACCGCATCCTGCGGGAGCGCCTCGAGCGGCTGGGGCTCGAGTTCGAGGAGATCCTCACCGAGTACGTCGGGGTGAACGCGACGCACGGCCCGCTTGCCGGCGAGCCCGATCCCGACATCGCCGAGGTGCAGCTGCGAATCGGGGTGCGGGCGCGGGATGCTGCGCCCGTGAGGCGCTTCACGCGGGAGATCGCTCCCCTCATCCTGAACGGACCACCCAGCGTGACCGGGTTCGCGGGCGGGCGGCCCAAGGTCGAGGAGATCGTGGCCTTCTGGCCGGCGCTGGTTCCCAAGTCGGAGGTGCAGCCCGAGGTGGAGATCTTCGAGGCATGAGCGCCAGGAAGGTGATGCTGCTCCGGGTCGCGCACGCGCGCAGCGGCGACAAGGGCGACACGGCCAACATCGGCCTCATCGCGCTCAAGCCCGAGTACTACCCGATTCTCGAGGAGGCGGTGACCGCCGAGCGGGTAGCAAAGCACTTCGAGGGTATGACGAAGGGACGTGTGGAGCGCTTCGAGCTTCCCAACCTCTACGCGCTCAACTTCCTGCTGCACGGGGCGCTTGGCGGGGGCGGCACGCTCTCGCTCAAGACCGATGCGCAGGGCAAGGTCTTCTCGACGGCGCTGCTTCGGATGGAGATCCCGGTGCCGGGAGGGCTCGATGTCGACTGATCGCGTGCTCGCGGAGCTGCGGGACGGGGTGTTGGGGTTGACGCTCAATCGTCCGGACAAGCGCAATGCGTTGGACACGCCGATGGTGGACGCGCTGCTCGCCGGGCTGGAGCGGGCCGACCTGGACGCGGCTGTGCGTGTCGTGGCCGTGCGCGGGGCCGGAAAGGACTTCTGCGCTGGGGCCGATCTCGCGGAGCTACTGCGGTCGGCGGACCAGTCAGCCGCCGATAATGAGGCGGGAGCGATGCATCTGGGCGAGGTCTTCATCCGGATGCGCCGGCTCCCGAAGCCGGTCGTGGCGGTGGTGCACGGCCGCGCGCTGGCCGGCGGCTGTGGGCTCGCAACCGCCTGCGACCTGGTCGTGGCTCACGCGGATGCGGCATTCGGCTACCCGGAGGTCCGGCGCGGGTTCGTGCCGGCAGTGGGGATGGCGATGCTGGCGCGCGCGGTGGGCGAGCAAGTGGCGTTCGGTCTCGTGGCTACCGGACGCCTGCTCACGGCGGAGGAAGCGCGGCACGCGGGACTGGTGGCGCGCGTGTTTCCCGGAGCGAGCTTCGAGCAGGATACTGCCGCCCTGCTCGGGGAGCTGGCGGGCGCCAGCGCGTCGGCCCTCGCATTGATAAAGCAGCAGCTCTACGAGATAGAGGGGCGCGGCTTCGAGGATGCGATCGCGCTGGGAGCGAAGGTGAACGCGGTCGCCCGAAGCACACCGGATTTCAAGGCCGCCGTAGAGAAGTTTCTGGAGAAGTGACCCGCGACAACGGAGGCAGCCGTGTCTAGGCGATTGGCATTGACCGTGATGGCCGTCGCGATGGTCGCCGCGTGTGGCGGCAGCACGACCGAGCCGGGACCTCAGGGCTCCTTCCAGGCCAGCGTGACGGGCGACCTCACGCTCAGCCTGAGCGGCGAGGCGGTCTTCGGCACTCAGGAGGGGAGCGGCTTCATCATCGCGATGGAGCAGGGAAACGTCGGGGGCAGCAGCGCCGATCTCGTTATGATCGGGCGCGACAGCCCCGACCGGCCGGCTCCCGGCACGTACGAGATCGTGGATGCTGCGTGCGGCAGCTGCACTGCGGAGGACTTCTCAGGGCTGTATCTGCACCAGCTGACAGTTCTCGACCTAGGACTCTACTTGACTGGAAGCGGCACGTTCACCATCGATACGTCAACGGAGGAGCGGGTCACCGGATCCTTCGGTTTCACGGCGACCAGGCTATTTAATTCCGGCGACGTTACGGCCGAGGACGTGGCCCTCGAGGGGACATTCTCCGCGGTGCCGGGGTCCATCCCGTCGCCCATCTGATCGGTGCAGCCTCGCGGTGCCGCTCGTAACCCTCCACACCGAACGGCTCGAGCTCAGGCCCCCACGCATGGACGATGCGGACGCGATCTATCGCGGCTACGCCACCGACCCCGAGGTGGCGCGCTACGTGATCTGGAAGCCGCACGAATCCGTCGAGCGGACCCGGACTTTCCTCGAGCACTTCATGAAGGACCATGGTGGAGACACGGGCTACCCCTGGATCATGACCCTGAGGAAGGGCGGGGGGCTCGTGGGCGCGATGCACCTGCGCGTGAGCGTCCCGTGGGCTGAATTCGGATTCAACCTGGCGCGACGGTATTGGGACCAGGGCTACGGGAGCGAGGCCGTGAAGGCCGTCGTGGATTTCGGACTGGGGCTGCCCGGAGTGCACCGTGTGCAGGCAACGTGTCACGTGGACAACGGCGCGTCCGCTCGGGCCATGGATAAGGCCGGGATGAAGCTCGAGGGTGTGCTGCGCAGCTACATGATGTTCCCCAACCTCGGAGAGGACCCACAGGATGTTTGCATGTACGCCGCCACGCGGTGACCGCCTGGTGGCTTGGCTGCTGGCATGTTGGCTGGCCGCGGCGTGTGGTGGGGCCGGCGCGGCGGACGACGACGCGCCCGCGAAGAACTACTCGACAGGCACTCACGTCGTGCTGCTGGGAACCGGCACCCCCAACGCCGAGCCGGATCGGGCTGGAGCCGCGCTGGCCGTGGTCGTGAACGGGAATGCCTACCTCGTGGATGCGGGGCCGGGGATCGTGCGCCGCGCCAGCGGCGCCCGGGAGCTGGGCGTGGATGCGCTGGCCCCGTCTCGGCTCGAGATCGTGTTCCTCACGCATCTCCACACCGACCACACGCTGGGACTCCCCGATCTGATCTTCACGCCATGGGTTTTGGAACGCAGCGCGCCGCTCACCGTGTACGGTCCCCCGGGCACGGAGGCCATGGTCGGGCACCTGATGGCGGCGTACGAGGAGGACGTTCGCGAGCGTCTGGAGGGACTCGAGCCCGCCAACCCGACGGGTCATCGAGCGGAGGTCCACGAAATCGAGCCCGGCGTGGTGTTCGAGAATGAGGACGTGCGCGTCACCGCGTTTCCGGTACGCCACGGCTCGTGGGAAGTGGCCCTGGGGTACCGTTTCGAGAGCGCCGACCGCACGGTCGTGATATCCGGCGACGCAGCGCCCAGCGAGACCATCGTGGAGTTCTGCTCCGGCTGTGACGTTCTGGTGCACGAGGTCTACTCCCAGGCCGGTTTCGAGCGTCGCGAGCCGATTTGGCAGGCGTATCACTCGCGCTTCCACACATCCTCCCTGGAGCTCGCCGAGCTGATGACGCGGGCCCAGCCCCGGCTGCTCGTGCTCACGCACCAGCTTCTCTGGGGCTCGTCGCCAGAGGAGCTCGTCGCCGAGATCTGGAGCGCGTGGCCGGGTGACGTGAGATACGGCCGGGACCTCGACGTTTACTGAGATTCGGGCTGCATTGGCGGCGCATCCGCTTCGAAGGCTATTTTGTGACGACGGCCTCTCCGTGCACCTTCGGTGAGTCCAGCCAACACGGAGTTAAGCGGGGTCAAGTATGGCGGGAGACAAGAAGAGCGATCGGCGCGCAAGCGACCGTCGCGACTCGGGTGATCGCAGGTCCGGGAAAGATCGAAGGTGCGAGCAGGATCGCCGCGAGAAGGACGCCGGTCCCCCCACCGGGATGCGGGAGCGGCGCACCGGATGGGAGCGACGCATCGCGCAGCAACGCAGCGGCGGTGATCGGCGCTCCGGACTCGATCGACGTGACATCACGCCCGAAGCCGCGCTGCGCGCGGTCGCGGTCCAGACACTGCGGCAGCTCGTGAGCAGGCTCTATTTCCAGACTTCCCGGGTTGAGCAGAAGTCGGAGCGAACGCTGGACTTGATTGCGCAGGCCCGTACGGAGCTGCTGACCAGCAAGCCTGACCTGGACACCGTCACGGACTTCCTCACGGGCCTCAAGGGATCGCCGGTGGCCAAGTTGCCCGAGTACCGTTTGGCCAAGGACCTCCTCAGCCAGATCGCTCCGGCCAAGAAGGGAGGCAAGAAGGCGGCGAAGAAGAAGGCGCCGTTCCGGCGCAGGGACTCGCTGGAGCTGCTGCGCGAGACGCTCGCCGCTCCGCTCAAGCCGTCGCCGTCAGCCTCCAAGAGCAAGAAGAAGCCCGCCGCCAAGAAGAAGGCAACGAAAAAGACCTCAACGAAAAAGACCTCCAAGAAGGCGACCAAGGGGCGCGCGAAGCGAAAGAAGGGCTGATTCCGCCGGCGCGTTTCTTCGCGTCAGCAAGCGCTCTCCAGCCACTCGCGCGGACCGATTCCCGCTGTAGTATGGCGGCGTGTCTCTCCCACGCCGCCCGGCATCCCACTGCCCACTGCCGACGCTGGGCGACTCCCGCCGCGTGCTTCGTGCGGTCTGGCAGTACGAGGACTTCCGCCACCACCAGCGCCGCGCGGTGCTGGCCGCGCTGCGAGGCCGGGATTGTCTGGCGGTCCTGCCGACCGGGGGCGGGAAGTCCCTCTGCTTTCAGGTGCCCGCGCTGACGCTCCCCGGGCTCACGGTAGTCGTGTCGCCCCTGATCTCGTTGATGCAAGACCAGGTTGGCGCGCTCAGAGCTCGCGGTGTGGCGGCGGCGTACCTGAGCAGCACGCAGCGGGCGGAAACGCAGGCCACGGTCCGCGCGGCCCTGGCGGAGGGACGCCTCAAGCTGCTCTACGTGGCACCGGAGCGCATGGAGCGGCTCGCGCCGGAGCTGGTGCGCCACCCCATCTCGCTGCTCGCGATCGATGAAGCCCACTGTATCAGCGAGTGGGGCCACGACTTCAGGCCCCACTACCGCGCACTTGGAACGCACCGGGCGACCCTGGGATACCCCGCGACGATGGCTGTCACGGCCACCGCGACGCCCGAGACGCAGCGGGACATAGTCCGCGTTCTGAGGCTCAGGCGACCGGTGAGAATCGGGCAGTCATTCGACCGGCCCAACCTGTTCTTCTCGGCGCTCCGTTTCCGCGACAATCCCGGGCGGCTGAGATTCCTGGCGCATCTCCTGAGAGGGGTTCGGGAGAGCGCCATTGTGTACGTGCCGACGCGGGACCAGACCGACGGCGTGGCCACGATCCTCAGGCAGTGGGGATTCGCCGCGCTGCCGTACCACGCGGGGCTGCCCGGAGCGGCGCGCCAGCGCCTGTTGCAGCGGTTCCTGGAGGGGAGAGTGAGGGTGATGGTTGCGACCAACGCCTTTGGCATGGGCATCGACAAGCCGGACGTGCGGCTGGTGGCCCATCTCGGGGTGCCGCCGCGGCCAGAGGCGTACTTCCAGGAGGCCGGCCGCGCGGGGCGGGACGGCCGGCCGGGCCGATGCGAGATGTTGTGGATGCCCGGTGACCTGGTGCTGGCGAGGCGGTTCTCCGAGTCAACGGGAGCCGGCGTGGGCGCGCCGGCCGTGCAGCTCGAGGCGCGGCGTCGCGCCCTGCTGACGATGCGGCGCTACGTCGCCACCCGGGGGTGTCGGCGCCGCGTGCTGCTGGAATACCTGGGGGAGCGCCTCCGGAAGTGCTCGGGCTGCGACCGGTGTGGCTCCCCGGCGGGTGCCCCAAATTGCGAACAGGCGTGCGAAATCGCGG
>JAUVTI010000103.1 GCA_030601605.1 Gemmatimonadales bacterium | reverse complement strand
CGTGGGAGAGCCCGCTTCGATGGCGATGAGCGCTGCAAGGGGCGCCGCGACGACCGATGCGAAGCCATTGGCGGCCCACGCCCAAGCGACGCGCTCTGGCTGTTTCCCGGCGAGCCGTCTCAGGCCGAGCGCGAACGGCATGCCCATCAGCACCGCGAGTGGGCCGAGAGTGGCCAGCGCGAGCATGAGGCGCAGCGCGAGCGGTGCCGCCTGGAAGCTGTGTGCAAGCCACAGGGTCGTGCCCGATGCCGCGAGCAACAGCGCGGCGAGCAGCGCGGCCGCGCGCCACCCGAGCCCAGCCCGGACGCGGTCCGACCACAGGCTTCCGAATCCCGAACATGCCAGCAGAACCGTGAGGACAGCGACTACAGCGTAGACGGGATGGCCGAGCAACAGGCTGAGCTGCTGGATAGCCGCGATCTCCGCGGCCAGGTAGGCGAAGCCGATGGCGGCAAAGTAGGCGAGAACGGGGAGCAGCTTGCGCGCACTCACGGTCGTGCGGGTTCGGACCAGGGTTGGAAGCAGCAGCAGGAGCGCCGCGAGCACTACGCTCTGGATCAGAGTCGCCAACAGCGTCACGTAGCCCCACTCCGCGAACGGCAGCCAATCGCCCTGGCGTCCCTTGAAGAAGCGGCGCAGCGATCCCGCTCTGAGGAAGTGGTGTGGATAGGGGCGCGCGTCGAGCGCCGGGGCTACCTCGAAGGGATACTCGTCCGCAAACCGGGCCGCCGCGTCCGATCCTGCGGACGCGGCTAGGGCCGCCAGGAACAGGACCGGCTCCTCGAGGGTGTGAAACTCGCTCTCGCCGCCCCCTGCGCCGGGCAGCCAATCCAGGTCCAGCTGGCGCTCTCGCGACCACGACTTGAGCGCACGGACGTCGGCCGTGTCGAAGCCGGCGGGCTTCACGAGGACGGTGACCGTTCCCCAGCTGCGCGCCACGATCAGACCGTCGGCCACGTGATCCGGCGCGACGCGGCGCAGTGCCTCGGCGGCGGTGAGGATCAAACGGACGCTGCCGCGCGGTGGAATCGCGAGCCAGCGGGTGACCGCCAGCACGCCGCCCTCATGGAGCAGCTCCATGTACCCGACATACGCCTCGAGCGTGTGCAGGAAGTCTTCGTTCAGTGCGTGCACGCCTGCCGCGGCGCCTCCGGGCCCGCCCGAGGGTCCGATGACCACGAGGTCGTATGTCGTTCGAGCACGCGCCGCGAACGATCGAGCGTCTCCTGGGTGCCACGTCACGCGAGTAGTCGAGGTGTCGGGCGGGGCGAACTCCAGACCGAGGTCGATCAGGTCGGGAAGCAGCTCGACCGCAGTCACGTGTGCTGCGCCGTGCGCCGTCGCGTTCCACACCTCCGTTCCGGCTCCGGCCCCCAGCAGCAGCACCCTCTCGGGCGGGCCCAGCGCGTACGGCAGGGCGGTGGGGAGCCAATCCAGAATGGCGGTCGCATCGCTGTCGTCGTCGAAGCGCCAGGCGGCGCTCGCGAGTGACCCGTCTACGAACAGCGCAAGCTGCTCCGGGAAGCGGCCCCTGTACCCGAGTGAGAGCCCCGGCGCGTTGCGGAACGCCGGCGCCTCTACTGCCACGACCCAACCGAGCGGCCCGGTTCGTTCGGCCACGCGGCGCGACTCGGGGTACGCCTCCACCTGGGGGAGGCCCTTGTAGGGTGTGACCTCGAGACTCCACGGGGGGCGTGCGAGAGCGGCGCCGACCAATGCGATCGTGGCGCCGAGGATGACCGCAGGGATCCACCGGCGCACTCCCAGGCTGGCCGCCACCGCTCCGGCCGCGGCGAGCACCGCGGGCACGGCGAGCGCCCGTACGGGGTCGAAGATCCACAGTGCGCCAGTGGCAAGGAGCGCTCCGGCGGCGGAGCCGATGAAGCTGGCGCCGTAGACGGCACCCGGCCGCTCCGGAGCGAGCCCGAGCCCGAGCAACACTGTGAGAGCGCCGGTCACGAACGGCAGGGCGAGCAACAAGTAAACGGCGGCGAGCCGGGGCCACTGCGTCCAGTTCCAGATCAGTTGAGTGGGATCCAGCGCGATCAGGTCCGCGGCGGCTGGGGCGGCGATCAGCAGGGCTGCCGTCAACACCGCGGAGCGGCGGAACCACCGCTCTGCGGCTTCGGGCGGTACGGGGCCCACGAGTGCCAGCAGGGTGCCGCTCGTTCCGAAGCCCAGCATGGCCACGCCGATGGCCATGTATGCGAAGTGGTAGAACTGCTCGATGGCGAAGACGCGAACGAGGAGGACTTCGTAGGAGAGCGTGCCGGCCGCGACGAGCGCCACCGCGAGCGCGCTGACCGGCAATGCCGGGCGGCTCAGCGGAGACCCTCCAACATGGGGACGAACCGCACCGGTAGCAGGTTCCGGGTGCGGACCTCACCCTCCGCGTCCTTCTCGACCAGAATGAGGCTCTGCACTCCGTACACGCTGCCCACAGGGATCATCATGCGGCCTCCGGGGGCGAGCTGCTGCACGAGCGCGGGCGGGATGAACCCGGCTGCCGCGGTGACTATCACGGCGTCGAACGGCGCCGCCTCCGGCCAGCCGAAGTGCCCGTCGGCGTGCCGCACGGTCACGTTGGAGTAGCCGAGCCGCTCCAGGCGATCGCCGGCGCTTGCGGCCAGCGGCCCGAAGATCTCCACCGTGCGGACCTCCACACCCAGCTCAGCCAGCACCGCTGCCTGGTACCCGGAGCCGGTGCCGACTTCGAGCACCTTCATTCCGGGCCGCATCTGCAGCTGCTCGGTCATGTAGGCCACGATGTAGGGCTGAGAGATCGTCTGCCCGTAGCCTATCGGTAGGGGATGGTCGCCGTAGGCGCGCTCGCGGTGCCCCGCGGGGACGAACTCGTGGCGCGGGACCGCACGCATCGCGCGCAGGGTGGCTGCGTCGGAAACGCCGTACGCTGCGATGAGGTCCACCATGGCATCGCGTCGCACACGGTATTGCTCGCTCGCTTGCTGCGCCTGGGCAGTGGAGGCACAGGCGAGCGCGAGCACGAGCGCTAGGTTGCGGTGCCTACGCCCCCGCCAGTGACTTGAGCACCCGCTCGTCCAGCCGGTGTCCGCCATTGAAGTGGATCGTCTCGTAAGGGATGCCGTGTTCGAGGAGGCGCTCTTCCATGGCCTCCACGGTCGCAGGGGCAATGGTCCGGTCTCTGGTGCCGATGACGAACGTGAGCCGGGAGTCTTCCAGCTTGCCCCACGCCACTTCGAAATCCATGTCGAGCGGGAGCACGTGCCCCCACAGGATCATCCGCTGGGGCATCACCGCGCCGTGCGTCAGCCAGCGAGCCGCCGTGTGGACCCCCTGCGAGAACCCCAGCACGTAGACGGCGACGGAGCCGAGATCCAGCTCCGCGCACACGTGGTCGTACAGGCCGTCGAGGTAGCTGACGTAGTCGGTGATCTCGGCGAGGCGGTCCTCACTGGTCATCCAGCTCGCGCCGACTTCCTGCTCCACATGATCCGTGTAGTAGCGGGACAGGCCCTCGGGTGCCACGATGAGCCGCGTGCCGTCGTCGAGTGGGAGGAAGCGCGCCAGGAACTCGGTGGCGAGCGCTCCATAGCCGTGGCACACGAACCACACCTGCCGCACGTGGTTCCCGGGCTTGCCGAGCGTGAAGTAGCGGGCCGTGCGCGATGTCGTGAAATGGTGCTGCTGCATCACCGCGAAGTTACGGCCCCGGGAGGCGTCCGGCGAGGGCTCGCCTCCCCCGGGGTCGCCCCCCGGCTAGAACCGTGCGCTCAGCAGCGTGAAGCGGGCCGCGGGGCGCGAGCGGACCTCACCGGTCCGCGTCAGCACCGGGACGATGGCCGGCTGCGGCATGGGGACGTCCAGCGCGAGTCCGTCGTCCCAGTTGAGCAGCGCCCCGTAGTGCCGGCCGGCGCTCGCCTCGGTACGCTCCGTCTGCTTGGGTCCGGTCAGCGCGAACCCGGCCGCGAGCCCCGCCGTGGTGCCCAGCATGGGGAGCAGGATCGCCGTCTTCTCGTCGTCCACCTCGGCGATGAGGTCCAGACCCAGTCCGGCGAGCCCGCCCGCGAATCCGAGGACCGTTATCAGCCGCACGCGTCCCGGACTCGGGTTCCACGCCCGGGCCAGGGGAATGCTCCCCAGCAGTCCGACGTTGCCGCCCATCAGCGTCCACGTGAGCAACGCGTCGTCCTCGGCGCCGGCCAGCACGCCGAATGCCACCCCGTACCAGCTGCCCCACAGGGACGCGTCGCTCACGACCTCGGAATGGCCCTCCGGAATGTCCGTCAACCGGGTTACGACGAGACCCGTGCCCAGCCCCACCAGTCCGCCCACGACCGCGGCAGCGAACGGCGCCGTGTCCGAATCGCTGGGGTAGCAGCCGAACTCGTTACAGATCTGGTCCTGTCCGATGTCCAGCACTTGCTGCCACCCGATGCCCTGCCAGGTGCCCCAGATCTCGGCGAAGTTGATGATGTTCGCCTGGCCCCTGCTCATGGGGTTGCGGCGCGAGTACATGCTGGACCAGGCGAAGCCGGCCGGGCCGCCGAGCAGCAGCCCCACACCGAACGGTGTGGCGTCTTCAGCCCCGAATGCTGCGGGAATGGCCACCCCCAACCACGCTCCGTAGATGGTCTGGAACACGATGAACCGCGTGCGGCCCTGGGTGGCGGTGAGCACGCCCCTGAGCTCGGCGAGCCAGCGCTCGGCCTCCTCGGCTGCAGGGGTCCCCGGGTAGTGTCGCACAACGAAACGCAGGAGATCCTCCAGGGTGTCCCACTCCTGCTCGGTCTCCAGCACCCGGGCTATGTCGACCAGGACTCTGGCCGTGTCGGCGGGGGTATCCTGTGCTTGGGCAGGGGGCGCGAGCGCGAGGCACCCTGCGAAGAGCGCTCCGATGAGCGCGTGTCGAATCTGCACGATTCTGCCTCCCGTCCCGTCCGGAGCCCGTCACACGTTGATGTACCACCCGCGCCCCAAGATGTTCACCGGCGTCAAGGGGGCGTCAAGAGAAACAGCGCCGCCGCCCGCTCGGGCCGACGGCGCTGCTCGTGGAGGGGGACGATCCGCGCGGAGCTAGCCGAACTCCTTCGGGTGCCGCAGGTGGAAGCCTGTGGCGTCCTGGTACCGCTTGGCCGCCGCCAGCAGCTCCGCTTCGCGGAACAGCTGTCCGACGAACGAGATGCTGACCGGCGTGCCGTCCTCACTGAAGCCGTGCGGCACGGTGACGCACGGGTGCCCGGTGAGATTCGTCATCAGCAGCACGTCCTTGCCGAAGGAGGGCGTGATGAACAGGTCGATGCCCTCCATGGCAGTCTGCAGCGCGCCCATGAGCATGGTGCGGGCGCGGTTTGCCTGGACGTACTCCACGGCCGGTATCAGGCGGCTCTGGCGGAACACGTTGGGCCAGGCCTTCTCGACCTGGCGCACGAGCAGTTCGTCTCGGCCGCTGCGCGTGAGCTCGTCGAACGCAGCGGCGGCCTCGACGCTCAGTATGAAGCTCAGCGCTCCGGTGGGGATCGTCTCGGGCAGCTCGATCGGGATCGGCTTCACCCCGAGTGAGCGCAGCGCCTCCACCGCCTTCCAGTCGTAGGCGTACCAGTCGTGCTCCGCTCCGAATGCGCTCTTGTAGTAGCCGATCCGCAGGTCCTCCAGGGGCAGGCCCACGTCCCAGTCGAACGGCACGTCGCGCACCGTGGGATCCTGGCCGTCCGGACCGTAGATGGCCTCCAGCACGAGAGCGCAGTCCTCCACCGTACGGCATATCGGTCCCAGCTTGTCCATGCTCCAGGAGAGGGCCATCGCCCCGTAGCGACTCACCCGCCCGAAGGTGGGCCTGAGCCCGCTCGCGCCGCAGCGCGTGACTGGTGAGACGATGGAGCCCCACGTCTCGCTCCCGATGCTGAATCCCACCAAACCCGCCACGGTGGCCGAGGCGGAGCCCGCCGAGGATCCGCTCGAGCCCTGCTCCGTGTTCCAGGGGTTGCGTGTCTTGCCGCCGAACCAGACGTCGCCCCACGCCAGTGCGCCCAGCGTGAGCTTGGCGATCAATACCGCGCCGGCCTCCTCGAGCCGGCGCACCACGGTGGCGTCGTACGGGATTTGCTGTTCCTCAAACGGCTTCGCGCCCCACGTCGTGCGGTACTCGTCCTCCGCCAACAGGTCCTTGGCGCCCCACGGGATGCCGTGCAGCGGGCCGCGGCACACGCCGCGGGCGAGCTCGGCGTCGGCGCGGTGGGCCTGCCGTAGCGCGAGGTCCTCGGTCAGCCTGATCACGCACTCGAGCTTGGGTCCGTGGCGCTCGAGCCGGTCGAGGTACATCCGCGTCAACTCGACCGAAGTCACCTGGCGGGTCTGGATCAGCTCCGAGAGGTCGGTGATCGACCAGAACGCGACGTCCTCGAGGTTGGTGGGGCGCGTCACCCGGGTGCGGCGCGTCCGGCGCCGTGGCCGCCGTGGGATCTCGGGCTCGTGGCCGGCCGGGATCGGATCGAACTGCAGCGCCGGATACACTTCGTTGGGGATCGAGAGGGCGCGGATCTCCTCGTACGACTCGAGGTTCTCGTTGAGGCCCTCGAGCATGAGCTCGCGCTCCGCGTCGCTGAACGCCAGGCCGGCCAGCGCCTCCGCGTTGGGCAGCATCTCCTTGGTGACCCGTCCCTCTTCCTCGGCCAGCGCCCAGAGGGCTGCCGGGAAGGCGGTGCCGGAAATGCCCAGGGTGGCGCACCGGGCGAAGAAGCGCCGGCGGTCCATGGGCCCGTGGGCCGAGCCGTCAGGCGGCTCGATGGTGCGGTCAGTCATGTCGTGCCGAGAATGAGGGGTGTCCGGCGCGCTGGCCAAAGAGAGAACGGCGGCCGGGTGGCGCCACCTTTGGACGCTCCCGGCCGCCGGGCTGGGGGCTGCCAGCCCCGCCTCACCCTATCCGGCCACGGCCTCCAGCACCCGTTCCATGCGGGAGCGCACGTCCTGGGCCACCGGCTCCAGCGCCTCGATGCCGGTGAGGCCGAGCTGCTTCACCGGGTCGAGGGCGGCGACCACGCACTTGCCGGCATCGTCGGTGGCGTACACGATGACGTTGCACGGCAGTAGGAGGCCGATGTCCCGCTCGGTGGTCAGCGCTCGGTGAGCCAGCGGCGGGTTGCAGGCGCCCAGGAT
>JAUVTI010000182.1 GCA_030601605.1 Gemmatimonadales bacterium | reverse complement strand
TGCTTGTCGCCCGTGTACGGGTTGACCGAGCGGACCTCGAGCACGTTCTCGCCCGGCTCGGGGCCCAGCGTCCAGTAGTCCTGCGCAATGCCGCGCCAGCTGGTCGTCGCCGCGCCGGCCAGGACGCTGCCGCCGCCCTCGACGACCACGAAATTCACGAGATGGTGCGGCTTGGGATCCATGCGTTTCCTATGCCCCCAGCCACGCCACCGCTCCACCTTCACCACCCGCGGATAATCCAGCTCCTCACCCGCGAGCGCCGTCTGCTCGATGTCACTCATCACAGTGAATTCAATCGACAGGTCGTCGTCCACGCCGGTCGGGCCGCCGTCAGCACAGGCCGTCAGGGCCAGCGCGAGTACGGCCAGGGGGGCTATGCAACGGGTGAATGGCTTCCGCATATGACTCTCTCCGACATCAGGTCCACGGGTTCACGGCGCGTTGAAGGCGCCGGGGCGCTTGCGTGATACTAGCAGGGAGCCGTTACACCACCGTCAGAGTTTTTGTGACCGCAAACACCGTATGTGACGGTACTTGGGGCGAAACGAGCCAGTCACGCCATGTTCGTTCGGGAACTGTGACGCGTGTCACAAGAGGGTCTCGAAACTTGAGGCAAAACGGACCAAACGTGCGGAATGGAAAAGAGACGCCGCCGTGAGGCAGCCGCGCTATCCGGTTACTTCGATCAGGTCCCCCAGCAGCTCGCGCGCTATCACGATGCGCAGGATCTCACTGGTTCCTTCCCCGATCTCACCCACCTTGGCGTCGCGGATCATGCGCTCGACGGGGTAGTCCGTGGTGTAGCCGTACCCGCCGTGTAGCTGCACCGCCTTGGTGGTGGCCCGCATGGCCAGCTCGGAGGCGAACAGCTTTGCCATGGCCGCCTCCTTCTTGTAGAGCTGGCCGTTCTGCCGCAGCCAGGCCGCGTGGTACACCAGGTGGCGCGCCGCCTCGATCTCCGTCGCCATGTCGGCCAACTGGAAGTGCACCCCCTGGAACGACGCGATCGCGCGGCCGAACTGCTTGCGCTGGGCCGTGTACTCGAGGCACTCGTCGAGCGCCCCCTCGGCGAGGCCCAGGGACAGCGCTCCCACTCCGATTCGGCCGTCATCCAGCGTCTTCAGGAAATTGATGAACCCCCTGCCCCGCTCGCCCAGCATGTTCTCCTTCGGGACGATGGCGTCCTCCAGAATCAGCTCGCGCGTGTCGGAGGCGCGCCACCCCAGCTTGTCCTCCTTCTTGCCTGAGGTCACGCCGGGCATCTTGGGCAGGTCCTCGTCGTGCCCTACCCCCACCTCTTTGCAGCGCGCCGTGTCCACGGTGTCCTTCGTGACGATGAACGAAGTGATCCCGGCGTTGCGCTTCTTGGGATCCGCATCCGTGCGTACCGTTATCGAGAAGATCTCCCCCACGCCGGCGTGGGTGATGAAGATCTTGGAGCCGTTGATGACGAAGTGGTCACCCTTCTCGGCCGCCGTCGTCGCCGTGCCCCCCGCGTCCGAGCCCGCCCCGGCTTCGGTGAGCCCGAAGCCGCCCAGGACCTGGCCCGTCGCCAGCAGCGGCACGTAGCGCTGCTTCTGCTCGTCGGTGCCGAAGTGGACTATGGGTGAGGTGCCGAGCGTGGTGTGCGCCGATACCGTGATCGCGTGGCTGGCGTCCACACGGGCGAGCTCCTCCACCACGATGATGTACGAGAGGTAGTCCATGCCGGCGCCGCCCAGCTCCGTGCTCCACGGCGCGCCCATGAAGCCCAGCTCCCCCATCTGCTTCACGGTTTCCCACGGGAACCTGGCTTCCAGATCGTGCTCCCGGGCTATGGGCCGAATCTCCCGTTCGGCGAAGTCACTGACTATCTCGCGAACCTGGTGATGCTCGTCGGTGAGGTACGGGTTGTGGCTCATCTATTCGAGGCCCTTGGGCGGTGAGAAGATGGTCTTCCATATCACCGCCTCGCGTGCCGTTCTGGGGGTTATGCGCCGGAACCGCGAGGGGCGCATCTCCTTGGGCTTCGAGTCCGGCTGGTCCATGTAGCGCTCGTGGAACACCTCGTGGCTCCTGCCGCCGGCCGGTTCGAGCGTCTCCAGCGACTTGGCCTCCTCCTCGATCACCTCGAGCGAGACCGCCTCACGCGGCTGCCGATCCGGCAGCGCAGACAGCAAATCCGGTTTCTCGACCGGGGGCTCCGGCAGCTGCGCCTGGATGAGCTCCATCATCTCCTGGGCGAACGACTGGCGCGTCGGCTTCCCCTCAGGTGCCCGGGCGGCAGCGCTCTGGCTCACCGGCCCCGCCGGCGGTTGCGGCCGCTGGGGACGTCGCTGCTGTTGCTGCCTCTTCTTCTTGCCGGCACCCATCATCAGGGCGAAGAAGATGACGGCGAGGAAGATTATGAGCTGGACGAAGTCTTCCACGGGCGCCTCAGCTCGAGGACTCCTCTTCGCCCTTGGCGATGCTGCGCCGCATGGCGGTGTCGCTCTCCACGTTCTTGTAGCGCACGAAGTCCATCACGCCCAGATTGCCGCTGCGGAACGCCTCGGCGATCGCCCGCGGAACCTCTGCCTCCGCCTCGACGACCTTGGCGCGCATCTCCTGGGTGCGCGCCACCATCTCCTGCTCCTCGGCCACGGCCATGGCGCGGCGCTCCTCGGCCTTGGCCTGCGCGATCCTCTTGTCGGCCTCGGCCTGGTCGGTCTGCAGCTCGGCGCCGATGTTCTTGCCCACGTCCACGTCGGCGATGTCGATCGAGAGGATCTCGAACGCGGTGCCGCTGTCCAGCCCCTTGGCCAGCACCGTCTTGGAGATCTCGTCCGGATTCTCCAGCACCTTCTTGTGCGTATCCGCCGAACCGATAGTCGACACGATGCCCTCACCAACCCGCGCCAGGATGGTCTCCTCGCCCGCGCCGCCGACGAGGCGGTTGATGTTGGCCCGCACCGTCACGCGTGACAAGGCGATCAGCTGAATGCCGTCCTTCGCCATCGCCGCGACCCTGGGCGTCTGGATCCCCTTCGGGTTCACCGACACCTGCACCGCCTCGTGCACGTCCCGCCCCGCGAGATCGATCGCTGCGGCTTTCTGGAACGTGAGCTCGATCCCCGCCTTGTCGGCGGAAATGAGTGCCCGCACGACACGCTCCACATTGCCACCGGCCAGGTAGTGCGCCTCCAGCTCATTGGTGTTGAGATGCAGGCCCGCCTTGGTGGCGGCAATCTGCGGCCTGACCACACGGGGCGGGCTCACCTTGCGGAGCCGCATGCCGACCAGCGTTCCGAGTCCGATCCGCACTCCAGAGAACCAGGCCTCGATCCACAGCCGGACCGGGACGAAGGAGAACAGCATTGCCACACCGATCGCCACTACCACGACGAGCACGACGAGCATCACCGATCCCATTTCAGTCAAGTCATTCATCGGGTGTTCCTCACTTCACGGTTATGCGCTCGGCTCCCCGTCGATCGGCTCGACGACGTGCCGGTAGCTCTCGGAACTGATGACGCGCACGTGCTTTCCCTTGGCGACGAAGCCCACGTCGGATACGACGTCCAGCCGTTCGTCACCAACCTTGATCGTTCCCGCCGGCCTGAGGTCGGTGATCGCCACGCCCTCGAGGCCCACCAGATCGTCCCTGGTGGCTCCGGCTATGTACCCGAGTTCCTTGTCCGTGGCCGCGCGCAGGAAGACCCCGCGGGTGCGTCCGGCGCTGGGCAGCTTGTTCACCAGCACGTAGATGGCGGCTACGACTATCATGGCCGCCGCGAACAGGATGCCGCTGGCCCGCGCGACGTCCGGCCAGGTGGGCAGGTTGCCGATCAGGGCGAGGAAGATCGCCGACCCGATGCACAGGATCGCAATCGCGCCGGCGATCCCGAAGCCCGGCACCACGAAGACCTCGATGGCGAGCGCAACCAGCCCCGCGCCCAGCAGAATCACTTCCTCCATGCCGGCCAGGCCCACGATCAGGTGGCTGCCGAAGAACGCGGCCAACGAGACCAGCCCGACCGCACCGGCGATCCCGAACGACGGCGTCTTGATCTCGATCAGGATGCCCAGCGTACCGATGGACAGGAGGAGCGGAGCAACGAAGGGGTTGGACAGGAACCGCACCAGCTGCTCGGCCCAGTTGATACCCACCGTGACCACCTCGGCACCGCCCATCCCGTGTCGCTCCAGCA
>JAUVTI010000201.1 GCA_030601605.1 Gemmatimonadales bacterium | reverse complement strand
CCCGGCGTAGGATTCTAGCCGTGACGTCCACCGAGACCGCCCATTCACCGCCCGCCGGCTTTACGCTCGATCACGCGGAAGGGACGCTGGTCGTGCGCCTTGCCGGCGATTGGCGGATGCGGCGTGGCATACCCTCCGCCGAGCCGCTCGAGCTGGAGCTGACCGGCGCGCGCAGGCCGCAGACAATCGGCTTCGATTCGAGCGGCGTGGTCGAGTGGGACATGGGGATCCTCGTGTTCCTGGTCCGGGTGAAGGACGCCTCCAGCCAGTACGGCATCGAGGTGGATCGTTCGGGACTGCCGCCGGGGGTGCAACGCCTGCTCGCGCTGGCCGAGGCCGTGCCGGAGAAGAGCGACGCGCGGGCCGAGGACATCGAACACGGCGTGCTGGAGCGGATCGGCGAGACGACGATCGCCGTCGGCGTATCGCTATCGGAGCAACTCGAGTTCGTCGGGGCGGCCACGAGCGCGTTCGGCCGCATGCTCATCGGCAAGGCCCGCTACCGCCGCGCCGACCTGTGGCTCCAGATCCAGCAGGCGGGCGTGGAGGCCCTGCCCATCGTGGCGATGGTGAGTTTCCTGCTCGGACTGATCCTCGCGTTCGTGGGCGCGATCCAGCTGCAGGCGTTCGGGGCACAGATCTACGTGGCGAACCTGGTGGGCGTGGCCATGGTGCGGGACATGGGAGCGCTGATCGCCGCCATCGTCATGGCGGGGCGCAGCGGCGGGGCGTACGCCGCCCAGCTGGGAAGCATGAATGTGAACCAGGAGATAGACGCACTGCAGACCACGGGCATCTCGCCGCTCGAGTTCCTGGTGCTGCCCCGGATGACTGCTCTGTTCCTGATGATGCCCCTGCTGTCGCTGTACGCCGGTGCCGTGGGCATACTGGGCGGCGCGGCGGTGGGCACCGGGATGCTGGACCTGTCGCTCATGACCTACTACCAGCAGACGGTCAGCGCCATCAGCGCGACCGACGTGCTGGGCGGCGTGTTGAAGGGCGCGACATACGGCATCCTGATCGCGCTCGCCGGGTGCCTGCGCGGCATGCAGTCGGGCCGCAGCGCCTCGGCAGTGGGCGATGCGGCCACATCGGCGGTGGTCACGGCGATCGTGGCGATCATCGCCGCGGCGGGCATCTACTCGGCCGTGTTCTACGTGCTCGGCTGGTGAGGGGGATCGCGTGATTGCCATCCAGGCCGATGATCCGATCACGGTGCGCGACCTCACCATGGCGTACGGCAGCTTCGTGCTGCAGCGGGACCTCAACTTCGCGGTGAAGCAGGGCGACATCTTCGTCATCATGGGGGGGAGCGGCTGCGGCAAGAGCACGCTCATGCGGCACCTGTTGGGCCTCAACGAGCCGGCCCGGGGAGAGGTCTTCTACCGCGGCGAGAGCTTCACGCGGGCGGAGCCGGAGCGGCGCCAGGAGCTGCTGTGGCGCATCGGCGTGCTGTACCAGAGCGGGGCGCTGTGGAGCTCGCTGACTCTGGCCGAGAACCTGAGCCTCCCGCTCGAGGAGTTCACCGATTTGAACGCCGCCCAGATGCGGGAAGTGGCCGCGCTCAAGCTGGCGCTGGTGGGTCTCGCGGGGTTCGAGGACTACTACCCGTCGCAGATCAGCGGCGGGATGCAGAAGCGGGCTGGCCTGGCGCGCGCGATGGCGCTGGACCCGGAGATCCTGTGCATTGATGAGCCCTCGGCGGGGCTGGACCCGATCAGCTCGCGGCTGCTCGACGAGCTGATCGTGGAGCTGCGTGACAGCCTGGAGACGACCTTCGTGATCGTCACGCACGAGCTGCAGAGCATATTCGACGTGGGCACCAACAGCATCTTCTTGGATGCGGAGACGCGAACCATGATTGCAATGGGACCGCCGAAGGAATTGCGGGACCACTCCGACAACCCCACGGTGCGCCGCTTTCTGACGCGCGGGGAGGTGGCAGGTGTCTAAGCGTGTCAGCTCGCGCGCCGTGGGCCTGTTCGTGGTGGGGGCAGTCGTCCTGGCCGTGTTCGCCGTGATGATGTTCGGCTCGGGAAAGCTGTTCCGCGACGCCGTGCCGTTCGTGGTCTACTTCGACGCCTCGGTGGCCGGGCTCGACGTCGGGGCGCCGGTCAAGTTCCGCGGCGTGCCGGTCGGCGCGGTGAGGGAGATCATGTTCAGGATTCCCGGCGAGGAGCGACGGTTTGGTGACTACCGAATTGCGGTAGTGTTCGAGATGGATATGAAAGCCATCCGGCACCGGGGCGGAGTCGTCGACCTGCGCAACGAGGCGGTGGTGGACAGCATGATTGACGAGGGCTTCCGGGCCCAGCTCATGCTGGAGAGCTTCGTGACCGGCAAGCGGTTCATCTCCCTCGACGTGTTGCCCGGGACCGAAGTGGAGCTCGAGACCCTGCCCGACGCGCGCTACGAGGAGATCCCGCACGCGGCGACCGCGGAGTTCGACGTGCTGCAGGCGCAGATGCAGAGGATCCTGGCGAAGATCGAAGCCTCGCCCATCGACTCGATGTTCATTGCGCTGACGGATGCGATCGAGTCGTTGGAGAGGGTCTCGAGCCAGCAACTCCCCGAGACCATGGAGGCCCTCGAAGAGGCGCTGGAGGGCATCCACCAGTTCGTGGCCCGCGCCGACGGGCGTGTGGACATGTTCGCCGATGACTTCCACGCTGTCTCCCAGAGCCTGACCGTGACTCTCGACGAGATGCGCATGACCATGGCGGACGTGCGCACCCAGATGGCCCCCGGGTCGCCGATCACTTACAGGCTGATACAGACCCTGGCCGAGCTGGAAAACACCGCCCGGTCGTTCCGCGTGCTGGCCGAGTATCTCGAACAGAACCCCGCCGCCCTGGTGCGCGGGAAGGAAGTCGAGGATAAGCAATGAGACCGCGCATCCTCCTCTCCATCGCCGCGGCGCTGACGGCCGGGGTCGTGCTGGGCTGCTCCCCCTTCGGGCCGCAGAAGGACCTGACGCGGTTCTACGTGCTGACCTCCCTGACCGATCAGGTGCCGGAGGGATTGGAGGTTCACCGGCCGGGACCCCTGGCAATCGGTATCGGGCCCCTGGATCTCGCAGAGTACCTCGACCGCCCCCAGATCCAGACGCGCGTGAGCGAGAATCAGGTGTGGTTCTCCGGCGTGGACCGTTGGGCGGGACCGCTGCGGGACAACTTCGCCCGAACGCTGATGGAGAACGTGGCGATGCTGCTCGGGACGGAGCGGATGTACGGCCACCCGTGGTACCAGGACGCGAACATCGACTACTCCGTGAGGGTTCACGTGATGCGGTTCGAGTGGAACGCAGCCGGCTACGCGGAGTTGTTGGCGGCCTGGGAGATAGGGGGCGCTGATCTGGGCACCGAAGTCGAGTGGGGGCTAGGCCGGTTCACGGAGCCTGCCGACACCGTGGGAACGGATGCCTACGTCGCCGCCCTCAGCCGGACGCTGCAGCAGTTCAGCGAGTCGATCGCCGACGAGATCCGGAGGCTGGAGGCTGCCCGACCGATGCCCGAGGAGCCGGCGCGGGAGCAGTAGCGAACCGGTTGAGCGGAGGCCGTCCGAAGGCCCTCGAAGAAACAAGAAGCCCGGCCGACTGGCCGGGCTTCTTCGTTTCTAGCGACGCGGCGCCGGCCTGGTGCTACACCTGCGGCGGCGGCCCCGACAGCTCCCACC
>JAUVTI010000178.1 GCA_030601605.1 Gemmatimonadales bacterium | reverse complement strand
GCTCTCCGTCAGAGTGCTGTGCTGTGGATCCGAATTCGCCTACGTCCGGTTGGGTCCCGGTGTTTCGCACGCCCTCCAACAGCCATCAGAGCGCCGTGACGGATGCCCCGCCGGCCGGCTCCGCCACGAACACCTGGTCCTGGCCATTGTACCGCGCCGCGAGCCCCGCAACCAGCGAGGCGGCCGTTTCGTCCGAGCACACCGCCACCGCCGAGCCGCCCATCCCGGCTCCCGTAAGCCGTGCGCCATGAGCACCCTCGGCTGCGGCAGCCTCGACTATCTCATCCAACTCGGGAGTGCTTACGTCGTAGTCGTCGCGCAGGCTCGCATGAGACTCCGTCATGATGCGGCCGAATCCATCCAGGTCCCCGTCCGCCATCGCGGCCTCCGCTTCGCTCACACGGTGCGCCTCCGTTACGACGTGTCTGAAACGGCGCCTCAGAGTGCCCCCGAGCACGCGGTCCCCAGCCTCGAGCAGCTGCGAGGCTCCCACCTCGCCAAATAGCCCGGAGTACGAATCGACGCCCGCTGGGAGATCGAGGTGAATCAGCACGGACGCGAGCGCTTCCCGGCACTCCTGGGTGCGCTGGTTGTAGGCGTCGCGGGCACCGCCTGATTTCTCCGCGCGCTGCCGGCTGGAGATCACGACGAAGCGCCAGTCGATGGGAATCTGCCTCGGCGTGAGTCGCAACGGACTGAAGTCCACCCTCAGGGCCGCCTGCTCCACGGCTCCGAGACACACCGCCTGGTCCATGCCCCCACCCCGAGTCCCGACGTAGCGCTCCGCCTCGGCCAGCAGCTCCATCAGCTCGAGCGACTGCACGACGATGTCGTTTGCCGTCACGAACGCGAGCGCTGCGGCAACGACCAGAGCGGACGATGAGCTGAGACCCGCAGCAACCGGCAGATCGGAAGCCAACACTGCGTCGAATCCCCTGCCGGCGCCGAACCTGTCGGCGAGCGCCTGCACCGCCCCTTTCACGTAGTTGCCCCAGTCGCCCGGGGGAAACGGTGCGATCCCGCTCTCTATCTCGAAACTCCGTGTGGCGAACTCCGAGTGCGTGTTGACGATGCGGACAGTGGCGTCGGTGCGCGGTGAGGACAGCAGAGTGATGTGGCGCCGGATCGCCATCGGGAGGACGGCGAGGCCGTTGTAGTCGATGTGATCGCCAATCAGGTTCACACGCCCGGGCGCCGCGATCAGATAGGCTTCCCGCCGCCGCACACCGAAGTGCCGCTCGTATGCGGCGTTCAACGGCTCGAGCCGTGCGGCAGGGATCACGGCTTGCTTGCCAGCCCCACTACCTTCCCGTCGAGCTGCCACGCCGGGTCGATCTCGACTCCGAGGTGTACCAGTGCCGTCACGGCGACATCCACTACGCCCGGAGGCTCCGCTGGAGCACCGCGTACCACGGAAGGTCCGGCCGCCAAATAGAAAATGGTGGCCTCCTGCGGCGAATAGCCGCCGTGGCCGCCGTCGTCGGTTCGACCGTGATCCGTGCTCACCAGGATCAGCCAATCCTCGTTCGCGTACGTGGGACGCCGTCGCACCGCGGCAACGAGCGCACCCACGTGTGCGTCCGCTACCTCCATTGCCGCCCGGTACTCAGGCGCGAGCGTGCTGGTCGCATGCCCAACCTCGTCCACGTTGCCGATGTAAACGAACGCGGCGTCGGGATCGGCGGTCTCCAGGTACTCGACCGCGGCGAGAACCGAGACGGAGTCGGCGTCCGCGTAACCCAACTGGTCCCCGCTGAAGACCAGCAGCCGGTCAATGGCGTCCGACAGCAGCGGTCCGCCCGACACCTCCCAGCCGAGGGGCAGCCAGTCCACTACGGCGAACGTGTTGAAAGCCGTGTCGAGTTGCTCGAGGCGGGTGAGGAAGTCGGGGTAGGTCGTGTAGTTCTTGCCCTCGAACCTGTTGCTGTACACCCCGTGCTTTTCCGGCCAGACTCCGGTCAGCATGCTGGACCAGCACGGGCCGCTCCAGGTAGGATCGGCGGTCTGCGCGGCGTCGCTGAACAGGCCCGCCCCAATCAGGGAGTCGAGGTGCGGCGTCGGGACTTCGGCGAGCACATCCACCCGTATGCCGTCGAGGCCGATGAGCAGGACCTTCTTGTCGAGAGATCCGTCGCCACACGCAGCGAGCACGGCGGACGCTGCGGCTGCAAGCACCAGTCTCTTCATCGTCTCCCCTCCCCCGTTCAGCCGGCTTCCTCTCCCGCGGGCACGTACAACCGCCCCCCGCCGCGCGCGAACTCCCGGGACTTCTCCTCCATCCCGGCTGCCAGCGCCTCCTGCTCCGACAGGTGCTTCGCGGCCGCGTAGTCACGCACCTCCTGCGAGATCCTCATACTGCAGAATTTGGGCCCACACATGGAGCAGAAGTGGGCGACCTTGGCGCCGTCGGCGGGCAGCGTCTCGTCGTGGAGGCGGCGGGCCGTCTCCGGATCCAGCGACAGGTTGAACTGGTCCTCCCAGCGGAACTCGAAGCGCGCCTTACTCAGCGCGTCGTCGCGCAGCCGCGCACCCGGGTGACCCTTCGCCAGATCCGCCGCGTGCGCCGCGATCTTGTAGGCGATGACGCCGTCCTTCACGTCATCGCGATCGGGCAGACCCAGGTGCTCCTTGGGGGTGACGTAGCACAGCATGGCGGTGCCGTACCAGCCGATCATGGCGGCGCCGATGGCGCTGGTGATGTGGTCGTATCCCGGGGCAATGTCGGTGGTCAGCGGTCCGAGCGTGTAGAACGGCGCCTCGTGACACACCTCCAGCTGCCTGTCCACATTCTCCTTGATGAGGTGCATGGGAATGTGCCCGGGCCCCTCGATTATCACCTGCACATCGTGGTTCCACGCGATCTCGGTCAGCTCGCCCAGCGTTTCCAGCTCGGCGAACTGGGCATCGTCATTGGCGTCCGCGATGGATCCGGGCCTCAGTCCGTCGCCGAGCGAGAAGCTGACGTCGTAGCTGGCGAGGATCTCGCACATCTCCTCGAAGTGCGTGTAGAGGAAGTTCTCCTGATGGTGCGCCACACACCACTTGGCCAGAATGGAGCCGCCTCGCGACACGATCCCCGTGACGCGCTGCGCCGTGAGCGGCACGTAGCGCAGCAGGACGCCGGCGTGCACCGTGAAGTAGTCCACGCCCTGCTCCGCCTGTTCGATCAGCGTGTCCCGGAACACCTCCCACGTCAGGTCCTCGGCCACCCCATCCACCTTCTCCAGCGCCTGGTAGATCGGCACGGTGCCGATCGGCACCGGCGAGTTGCGGATGATCCACTCTCTGGTCTCGTGGATGTTGTCGCCCGTGCTCAGATCCATCACCGTGTCGGCGCCCCACCTGGTCGCCCAGCGCATCTTCTCGACTTCCTCTTCGATGCTGCTGCTGACGGCGGAGTTGCCGATGTTGGCGTTGATCTTCACCAGGAAGTTGCGGCCGATGATCATCGGCTCGGTCTCGGGGTGGTTGATGTTCGCCGGGATGATCGCCCGCCCCCGCGCCACCTCTGAGCGCACGAAGTCGGGCTCCAGGCTCTCCCTGACCGCGATGAACTCCATTTCCGGGGTGATCTCGCCGCGCCGCGCGTAGTGCATCTGCGTCACGTTGCCGCGGCCGCGAAGCACCTGCGATCTGGGGGGCAGCGGTACATCGGAGCCCGTCCTCCCGGGAGGCGGCCTGTAGGACGGCTCGACTTCGTCGTGCCCCCCGCGCGCCCGAATCCACTCCTCGCGCAGCCGCGGGAGCCCCTGGCGCGCCTCGTGTCCCTGCGGTCCACTGGTGTCGTACACTCGAAGCGGCGGCTCGCCGCCCGACAGGGCGACCTCGCACATCGGCACCCTGACGTCGGGCCGCGGGCCCTGGACCATGACCTTGGATGATGCGGAACCGTTACTCGGCATGAGGATCCCCGGGAGTTGGAATGCTGATGATGCCTAACCGTAGCTTAACGGGAGCCGGGCGATCGGGGCAACGCGGGGGTGCGCTGACGGCTCCCCGCCGGCAGCGTAGATTCTCACCTATGGCATCCATGGCCTCACGACGGCCGGTCGAGGGCTCACCAACCCGGGAGCGTATTCCCCTCAGGATCGTGGAGGACGCGGACGAGATCGCCGTCCTCCTTGCCCAACGTATCGTCGAGACCATCCGGCGCGAAGTTGCCGCGAGGGGCCGCTGCGTCCTGGGACTCGCCACCGGCAGCACGCCAATAGGCATCTACCGGGAGCTGACGCGGCGGCACCAACTGGGCGAGGTGAGTTTCGCGAACGTGATCACGTTCAACCTCGACGAGTACTACCCG
>JAUVTI010000056.1 GCA_030601605.1 Gemmatimonadales bacterium | reverse complement strand
CCGGTGGCCGCTATACCCGCCGGAACAGGCAGTACACGAAGGCCTGTTCGGCGCCCGTTGGGGTCATGTGGACCTCGTCGCGCGACTCGACCAGCTCGAAGGCGGCCCCCAGCTCATCCGCCAGCGACTCGGGACTGTAGCGTACGACGTCCAGGCCGCTGCAGCGCTCGGGGCCCTCGAGGCTGAATGCGGATATTACGGCGAACCCGCCAGGGGCGACCCCGGCCTCGAGCGCGCGCCGATAGGCCTTGCGATTGCTCGCATCCGTGAGAAAGTGGAACACCGCCCGGTCGTGCCACAGCCCCCACTGCCGCGCCGGCTCGAACTCGGTTACGTCGGCCTCGATCCACTGGACCCGGTCCGCACGATCATCCAGCCGGGCCCGGGCGAGTTCCAGCGCCGGGCCGGCCACGTCCAGCACGGCCAGGTTCGCAAAGCCCTGCTCCAACAGCTCGTCCACGAGAGTGGACGTCCCGCCGCCCACGTCGATCGCTCCGGCCTTCGGGTCCACGCCGGCTCGATCGATCAGCTCCAGCGACAGCGCAGGCCGGAGCTGATGCCAGCTCGCCCGGTCCGCCGCCCGCTTCGAGTACACATCGCTCCAATGTTGCTTGCGATCCATGGCTCAATCTCGCCCGACGGCCTCGGCGGGCTCCTGAATCAGGCTCCACGCCCGCTCCACGTGGCGCCGCTGGGTGAAGGGCGCATCCACCGCCAGCCGCAGCACCAGCCGGCCGTCCAGCTTCGTGTGGGTGATGTACAACTCTCCCGAATCGTTGAGTGAGTCCATCAGGCGCTGGTTGAGATCGTCCTCCCCCTTCAGCCGGAAGCACACCAGGCTCAGCGGAGCCGGGGCGGCGAGCTCGAAGTGGTCGTCCTCCTCCACCCAGGAGCGGAACTCCTGTGCCAGCTTCACGTGCTCGCGAATGTAGCGCTGCAGCCCCTCCACGCCGTAGTGCCGGATCACGAACCACAGCTTGAGCGAGCGGAAGCGCCGCCCCAACGGGATGTGCCAGTCGCGGTAGTCGAACACGCGTCCCGACTCGGACGCCGCGGTCCGGAGGTACTCGGGCACGATCGTAAGCGTTCGGATGAGCGCCTCCCGGTCGGTCACGTAGAACGCGCTGCAGTCGAGGTTGGTGAGCATCCACTTGTGCGGGTTGAACACGTAGCTGTCGGCCAGTTCCAGTCCTTCGTGGATCCAGCGGAACTCCGGACAGAGCGCGGCCGTCCCGATGTGGGCAGCATCCACGTGCAGCCACAGCCCGTGTTGCCGGCAGATCTTCCCGATCGCACGCACGGGGTCGATCGCGTGGGACGACGTCGTACCGACGGTGGCGGTGACGAAGAACGGCGTGCGATCCGCTGCCAGGTCCTCTTCAATGGTGCGCGCGAGGACCTCCGGGCGCATGGCGTACGATTCATCCGCGTCGATGAGGCGCAGGTTATCCCGGCCGATCCCCGCGATCCGGGCGTTCTTCTCCATGGAGGAGTGCGCATGCGAGGACGCATAGGCGACCAGCTGCCTGTCGATGCCTCGCCGGTTGGTCTCGAAGCCGGTGGCGCGCTCGCGCGCCGCCAGCAGTGCGCAGAGCGAAGAGCTGGATCCCGTATCCTGGATGACGCCGCCGCCTTGGGTCGTGGACTTGAAGCGCTCTGGCAGGGCGAGCATGTCCACGAGCCAGTCCAGCACGTGGGTCTCGAGCTCGGTGCACGCCGGGCTCGTGGCCCACATCATCCCCTGCACGCCGAGGCCCGACGACACCAGGTCCCCCAGCATGGACGGACCCGAGGCGTTGCCCGAGAAGTAGGCGAAGAAGTTGGGCGACTGCCAGTGCGT
Organism: Gemmatimonadales bacterium; assembly: GCA_030601605.1. Taxonomy (GTDB): domain Bacteria; phylum Gemmatimonadota; class Gemmatimonadetes; order Gemmatimonadales; family GWC2-71-9; genus WVYX01. Next base: position 8,368 of record JAUVTI010000056.1, on the reverse strand, counting down.
GATGCCCGGCATGATGATCTCGTCCAGGTCGCGTAGCACGGCCTCGAACGGCTCGCCCTTCTCGGGGGGGCTGGCCGGCAGGTGGCTGCGGATCTCACCGGGCTCGACCTGCGAGAGCACGGGGTAGCGCTCGATCTCCCCCATGTACCGCGCCACCCAGTCCACGGCCGCGTAGCCGGCCCGGCGAAACTCCTCCGGAGTCATGTGAAGATCGAACATGCTCGCTCCTTCAGCCCGCTGGCTTGAGCCCCAGGACTTGCACGACGGCGGCGTGGCCCTTGTGGCGATGTCCCTCGCTCACTTCGCGGTCGAGCTCCCGGGCCACCACGAGGTCGAGTCCCGCCAGATCACGCTCCAGCTCCTCCAGCGTCGTCATGAGCTCTGCCGTGGGCGGGCCGCCGGTCCCGTACTCGAGTTGGCGCGGCGTGTAGGCCTCCAACACGAAGGCACCGCCGGGCCTGAGTCCCGCCACGGCCGCCCTGTGCAGCCTCGTGCGCGCGGCGGGCGGCAGGTGGCAGAATACCGAGACAATGCCGTCCCAGGCCTCGGGGTCGATGACGTACTCGGTGAGGTCGGCGATAACGGTCTTGATGCTCACACCCAGCTCGGCTGCCCGCCGCCGGGCCTTTGCGAGTCCTACTCCCGACCAGTCTACCGCCACCACGTCGAGCGCGCACTGCGCGAGAAAGACGGCGTTGCGGCCTTCGCCCGCACCGAGGCAAAGCACTCGTCCCGCCGGAATGCGGTTCGCCACGGACGCGAGGAACCGGTTGGGCGTCGTGCCGTACGCGAAGCCAGGCCGACTGTAGCGCTCGTCCCAGCGGTTCGACGGTGCGTCGATCAATGTGCCTCGGCGAGAAAGAGCGCGAACGTGTCGTGCTGCCACACCAGGTCCGCGCGGGCGAAGCCCGCGCGCTTCAGAGCTTCGGCTGCCTTCACTGTGGTGAACGGATAGTCGTCCCCCGATTCCTTTCGGAAGTTCCACTCCACGATGTCCTCCGGGCATCCCTCGGACAGGGCGAACGCGCGCCGCTCGCTCACGAGCCGCCGTTGCACTACCGGATCGGGGTGCCGGATGAGATCACCCCAAAGGAAGAGGCCTCCGTCACGCAGCCGGCCGGCAATGGTGCCGAGCAGCTGCCGCTTCTCCGGAAAAGGGATGTTGTGTAACACCAGGTTCGAGAACACCGCGTCGAACGGTTCCTCGGGCTCGAAGTGCAGAATGTCCGCCCGCACGACGGTCGCCCGCTTCCCGAACCGCTCCAGTTGGCGGCCGGCCTCGGCGCTCATCGCGGGGGAGGCGTCAACGGCGGTGAGCCGCACCTCAGGAAGCGCCTCGAGCACCACCTGCGACATGCTGCCGTCCCCGGAACCGATGTCGAGCACGGTCCGCGGCGAGCGTTGGCGCAGGGCGTCCACGGTGCACCGCACCAGCTCGTCGTATTTGGGGACGAGCTGGCGGATTCTCGTCGCGTAGTCCCGCTGAAGGACCGCGTAGTACTCGTGCGCTGGCTGGAGCATGGGTCTCAGTAGAGAAGATGTGGTGTCGACCTAGTTCGGCCCACCCATCGCGTGTGGCTGCGGCGGCTCGCTTCCCCGCAGCCGCTCTATGTCCCGCAGGATACCCTCCACGGTTGCCTCCACCACGCGGCGGCCCTTCTCGCGAGTGGCCAGCGTTGCATCGCCGTAGATGCCGGTCGCGGAGTAGATGCCGGGGCGCGTCGAGTCCCGCCGCAGCGGTCCACGCTCGGCGGGGTGGTAGTCCTTGGCCGCCTTGCTCATGTCCACGGACCAGGGGGCGATGTACAGCATCATCGAGGTCTCGATCTCCTCGGCGTGCGTCCCGCCCTCCTCCTGGGCGACCTCCCGCTCCACTTCCGCGGCTACCTCGAGGATGTCCGTGTAGTGGAGCAGGATGCCGTCTGCCGCGAGCGTGTCGGCGGCGGGCCTCAGCGCGCGCAGGGTCGAGACGCCCGTGTTGAGCACGTAGAACCGGCGCGGGCCGAACGCCGCGAGGGTTCGAATGACGTCGACCACGAGGTCGCGGGCCGTGCTCACGCGCAGCGACGTGGAGCCCGGGTACTCGAAGAACGCCGGGTAGTAGTGGTAGGGGAGGGAGGGCGCCACGACCACGTCCGCCGCCTCCAGCACCCGCTCCTTGAGGTACTCGGCCATGATCCAGTCGTTGCTGAGCAGCAGGTGCGGGCCGTGCTCCTTGGCCGCGGCGCCCAGCGCGATCACGACCACGGCGGAGTCGGTGAGCACGGCCTCCGCCTCGACCCAGGTGAGCTCCTCGAGGAGCACGCCGCGCTGCGCGGTGGCGCCCCGCTCCGGCTCCGCCCGCTCGATGCCGCACGCGGCGAGCGCGAGCAGTAGCGAGACGATCGAGGTTCTGCGCATCAGCTTCCCTCGGCCTTCCTGTTCTGCTTTGCGGCAGCGGTGAGGCGCTGCATCAGCTTGTGGGCCCACGAGTGCACGTCGTGTTCGGCCTCTCTCTGGCGCAGCGCTTCCATCCGGGTGTGGCGCTCCGGCAGTAGCATCGTGAGCGCGGTGTGCAGCTTCATGGCGGTGTCGTCCAGATCGTACGGGTTGGCGAGCAGCGCCTCTGCCATCGTCTCCGCCGCGCCCGCCATGTGCGACAGCACGAGAACCCCCGGGTCGCCTACCTGGCACGCGACGTACTCCTTCGCAACCAGGTTCATCCCGTCCCTGAGCGGCGTCACCAGACCCACGTCGGCGCCGCGGTAGAGTGCCGCGAGCCGGTCGGGCGGTACCGTGCGGTAGAGGTAGCGGATTGGTGTCCAGCTGGCCGAGGCGTAGCGTCCGTTGATCTGGCCCACCAACTCGTCGATCTCGCGCTTGAGCGAGCGGTACTCCGCTACCTCCGAGCGGCTCGGCACCGCGAGCTGGAGCAGGGTGGTGCGCTGGCGATGCTCAGGATGCAGCTCGAGGAGCCGGCCGAACGCCTTCAACCGCTCGGGTATGCCCTTCGTGTAGTCGAGCCGGTCCACGCCGAGGATCACGCGTTGGTCCTCGGGGAAGCCGGCGCTGGGCGCCTGACGGGCCTGGTCCTCGTAGCGGGCATAGTCGATGCCGAGAGGCAGCGCGACCGCGCGCACGGTCCGGTGGCCGTGCTGCACGATGCCGCGTCGCACGTCCACCTTGTCGCCCAGCAGCCGGTGCACGCAGTCGAGGAAATTGCGGACGTAGCCCGACACGTGGAATCCGACCAGGTCGCAGGCCAACATCCCGCGCAGCAGCTGCCGCGCCCACGGCAGGATCCGGAAGACGTCGTAGGGCGGGAAGGGGATGTGCAGGAAGAAGCCGATGGTGGCCTCGGGCGCCAGGCGGCGGAGCCGCGCCGGCGTCAGCATCAGCTGGTAGTCGTTCACGAGGACGATGTCGCCCGGCTCGAGGTTGGCCGCCGTGGTTTCGGCGAACCGGCCGTTCACGCGCTCGTAGGCCTCCCACTCGCTGGTCCTGAAGCTGGCGCGCACCGGCATGGTGTGGAACAGGGGCCACAGGGCGCGGTTGGAAAAGCCGTGGTAGTAGCCCTTGATGTCGGCGCGGGGGATTTGGACGGGCTCGATCTGGTAGGCGTCGCCGGGGTCCGAGAGTGTCTCGCCGTCGCGCAGGTCCGTCCCGGGCCACCCGACCCACAGGCCGCCGCGATCCTCGAGCAGGGGCTCGAACGCCGCAACGAGTCCCCCGGTCGATCGCACTCGCTCAGTGCCGCGCGGTCCCCGCCTCAGCGTGACCGGCAAGCGGTTGCTCACCGTCACCAGCTTCGACTTGTGTCGCGCCGCGGAGTGCCGCTTGGCCATGGCGCTCCTCTCAGTGTGGCCTGGGCGCCGCGGGTTCGCACGCCCGCAACGTACGGCCACAACCACTAATCTACACTTCGGACACGGGACCGCCTGTCCGCCATCCGTCCAGCGGCACTCCCGTCGGAGGGTTGCGGCTTCCGGCAGGTTCGTGATTACATTGCACGCGCCATGGGTATTCAGCCACTGTCGCGACTCACCGGTGTGGTGCCGCTCCCCCGGAGCTTCACCTCCCGGTACGGCGCTCCCGTCATCTCGCACATCGATACCGACATCTTTCGGCGCACGTACTACACCTACTGTCTCGCCTGTGACTTCTGTGACGACCAGTGCTGCGAGTACGGGGTGGACGTGGATCGGTATCACTACGATCGCATCATGCGCCATGCGGATGCGCTCGAGTCATACACGGGGGTCTCTCGCGAGCGCTGGTTCACCAAGGGAGTCGAGGTCGATCCGGAGGTGCCGGGTGGAGAGTCGCGCCGCACCCTGGTGGTGGGCGGTCGCTGCGTCTTCATCGACCGGGAGGGGCGCGGCTGCATGCTGCACAGCTTCTGCGTGGATGAGGGGCTCGACTTCCGCGAGCTCAAGTCGATGGTCGATTGCCTGTTCCCGCTCACGTTCTACGACGGCACCGTCTGCGTCGCCGACGAAGTGGACGACGGGTCTTTGATATGCCTGGGCAGTGGCCCCACGGTGTACCGGGGTGGGCGGGAGGATCTGGAGTACTACTTCGGTGGCGAGTTCATGGCCGTGCTCGACGAGATGGAGGAGCGCGCGCTATAGCACTGCGCCGGCCGGCACGAGATCGAGAAAGCGGTGCCCGTCGATCTCCACGGTCTCTCCGCGAGTGAACTCCACCGCCTGGCTGAAGTCGGGCCCGTCGAACACGAAGGTGTGATACTCGCCGCGCTCGCCACACGGGTCGATCCCCTCCATCGTGCCGATCTCGGTCACCAGGTCGGCAGCGAACTCGCGTCCGAGGAACGGAACGGCGCGTTGCGCGAGGTCCACGCCCACGACGACAGCGCGGTGCCCGCGCTCCACGACCCCCCACGCGACCTCGATTCCGGGACCACCCCATAGGGGTTCGATGTGCTCGAGCCCGGCGGCCTTCACCCGCTCCTCGTACCACTCCCGCACGTCCGCGAGATGTATGTTGCCGAACACCACGCCCTGGATGTCGCGATCCTTGAGATCGCGCAGCATCTGCTCGAAGACAGGCTCGAACGGCTGGGGAGACGTGGCCGCCGCCACGTATTCGAGGCCGAGAACCTCGGCCTGCGCGGCGATCAGTTCATGGCGCACGCCGTGAAAGCGCAGGCGTCCGGTGGAGCCTTCGTAGATGGTGGCGAGGATGCGGACGTCCAGGCCCTCCTGGCGCGCGCGGTCGAGCGCCAGCATGGAGTCCTTGCCACCACTCGTCATGAGGGCGTAGGCCATGGGAGAAATTACGGGCGGGGGAGGGGGAGCGTTAGAGGCGGCCTTGACTCTCCCCCACCCCCCTAGAGTTGTTTTAGATCGTGTCCAAAGACAAAGAGACCAAGAAGAAGCTCGAGGCCGCCGTAGTCTGGCGCGAGGCCCGCGAGATCATCTGGACCCGCCGCAAGCGCATCGCGCTGGGCGGGGTGCTGATGATCGTGAACCGCATCGCGGGCCTGGTGCTGCCCGGATCGTCCAAGTTCCTGATCGACCGGGTGATCGGGGAGTCCAACGCCCAGCTGCTGATCCCCCTGGCCGCGGTCATTGGGGCCGCGACGCTCGTGCAGGCCGGCACCTCGTTCGCGCTGTCGCAGGTTCTCGGCGTGATGGCTCAGCGCGCAATTACGGACATGCGCAAGGCGGTGCAGGTGCACGTGAGCCGGCTCCCGGTCAGCTACTTCGACTCCACCAAGACCGGGGTCCTCATCTCCCGCATCATGACCGACGCCGAGGGCATCCGGAACCTCGTCGGCACCGGCCTAGTCCGCCTCACTGGCGGCCTCGTGACCGCGGCAGTCGGGCTCGTGGTGCTGTTCGCGCTCAACTGGAAGCTCACGGCGGCGATCCTGCTGATCCTCGCCGTGTTCGGCATCGGGATGGCGTTCGCGTTCAACCGGCTGCGGCCGATCTTCCGGGAACGGGGCAAGATCAACGCCGAGGTGACGGGACGGCTGGCCGAGTCGCTGGGCGGCGTCCGCGTGGTGAAGGCATACGTGGCCGAGAGGGGCGAGGCCCTGGTTTTCGCGCGCGGGGCGCACCGCCTGCTCCGCCGCGTTGCGAAGGCGGTGACGGGTATCTCCGCCATCGGCGCGTTCGCCACCGCGATCATGGGCGTGATCAGCGTCCTGATGATCATCGTGGGCGGCCGCGCGATCCTCGCGGGCACGATGACCCTCGGCGACTTCGTGATGTACATCTTCTTCACGGGATTGGTGGCGATGCCGCTGATCAGCATCGCGGAGATCGGCACGCAGATCAGCGAGGCCTTTGCGGGGCTCGACCGCATCCGCGAGATCCGTCAGATGGCGACTGAGGAGGAAGCGGACGCCGAGCGTGCGGAGCTGGGTGACGTCTCGGGCGGGATCGCGTTCGAGGACGTGAGCTTCGAGTACAACCCCGGCGTTCTCGTTCTCAAGAACGTGTCGTTCACCGCCCCAGCCGGTTCCACAACCGCGCTGGTGGGCTCCAGCGGGTCGGGCAAGAGCACGCTCATCTCGCTGGTGATGGCGTTCAACCATCCGCTGTCGGGGACCGTGACACTGGACGGAAGGGACCTGGACGACATTCGCCTGCGGGACTACCGCGGCCTGCTCGGAGTGGTGCTGCAGGAGAACTTCCTGTTCGACGGCACGATCGCCGAGAACATCAGCTTCTCACACCCCCACGCCTCGCTGGACCAGATCCGGGAAGCGGCTCACATCGCCCACGCCGACGAGTTCATCGAGGAGTTCGACGACGGGTACGATACGATCGTGGGCGAGCGGGGCGTGAAGCTGTCTGGAGGTCAGCGGCAGCGCATTGCCATCGCGCGGGCGGTCCTGGCCGATCCGAGGATCCTGATCCTGGACGAGGCGACCTCCAGCCTCGACAGCGAGAGCGAGGCGAAGATCCAGGACGGGCTACGCACCCTGCGGCAGGGCCGCACCACCTTCGTGATCGCGCACCGGCTCTCCACGATCCGCAGCGCCGACCAGATCCTGGTGGTGGAGGGTGGGGAGATCGTGGAGCGCGGCACCCACGACGAACTCCACTCCAAGCGGGGCCGCTACCGTCAGCTGCACGACAAGCAGTACCGCATCGAGCACGACCGGTTCATCAATCCCGGCGAGGACCACACGCCCGAGCGGGAAGAGGATGAGATCTCGGTCCGCTCGACGGTGCGGGGGCCGCGCGACCTCTAGCCGCCACGCCGCCGGTCCCCCGGCGCGCTTGGAATCGAAAACTCCGCAGCGTAGTTTTGACTCATGAGCCAGAAGGGCAAGTTGCCCGTCCTCTGCCTCGTGCGGCTGGGTTCGGAGATCGCGATCAAGGCCCGCGGCACCCGGCGCCGGTTCCAGCAGCGCCTGGTGCGCAACCTGCGCGACGCCCTTCGCGCGGACGGCACTTCCTGCAAGGTGGACTCCCGCTGGAGCCGGATTCTCGTGGATGTCTCGGACCGCTCGGCGCTCGAGCGGATCGCTTCGGTGTTCGGCGTGAGCAGCGTGTCGGAGGTCGAAGCCCGCGTCCCGGCCGACCTGGACGAGATCGTGCGCGCGGGCGAGGCGCTCTACGTAGATCGCGTGCGCGGCAAGAAGTACGCGGTGAAGGCGCGGCGGGCCGGGAATCAGTCGTTCACGGCTCGGGATATCAAGGTGAAGCTGGGGGCGGCACTCAACCGGGATGCTGAAGTGGATCTCGACAATCCGGACGTCACGGTCTCGGTCGAGGTGCGCGACGACGAGGCGTTCCTGTTCAGCGGGCGGGTGCCCGGCGTGGGAGGGCTTCCCCTCGGCGTCGAGGGCCGCGCCGTGTGCCTCATCTCGGGCGGCTTCGACTCCGCGGTAGCCGCCTGGCTCATGCTCAAGCGCGGCATCGCGCTGGACTACGTGTTCTGCAACCTGAGCGGAGAGGCGTACGAGCGCGCCGTGGTGTCGGTCGCGAAGATACTCGCCGACGAGTGGTCCTTCGGCTACAGCCCCAGGATCCACGTCGTGGACTTCGTCGAGCCGGTCGAGGAGCTCAAGCGCGCCGTCCAGCCCAAGTACTGGCAGGTGGTGCTCAAGCGCCTGATGTACCGCGTCGGTGAGGCGATCGCGCTCGAGGGCGGCAGGGAGGCAGTGGTGACCGGGGAGGCGGTGGGACAGGTCTCTTCGCAGACACTCGGCAACCTCCGCGCCATAGACGAGGTGGCGACGCTTCCGGTGTTCCGCCCGCTACTGGGCTACGACAAGGTGGAGATCATCCGGCTGGCCGAGCGCATCGGCACGGCCATGCTGAGCGCGCACATCCGGGAGTACTGCGCGATCGTGCCCGACAAGCCCGTGACCCACGCCAAGCCGCACGCTGCGCGGGACGAGGAGTCC
>JAUVTI010000216.1 GCA_030601605.1 Gemmatimonadales bacterium | reverse complement strand
CAGGTCCAGGTCCACGACCAATACGGGCTCGCCGAAGCCTTGGGCGCGCAGCCGAAGGACCGCCACCGCGATGTCATCGAATACACAGAAGCCCACCCCGCGGTCGGGTGCGGCGTGATGAAACCCGCCAGCGAGGTTCACCGCCACCTTGCGAGTGCGCAGCGCCAGGCGGGTGGCCTGGATCGTGCCTCCCGTCATGAGGCGCACCATGTCGAGCGCCTGCTGCGCCTCGCGCTCGGAGAGCGGCACGCCCAGGATCTCGCTCACGACGGCGGGATCGGACAGCGTCTCCAGGTACTCGGGCGTGTGGACGCGCAGGATGTTCTCGAGCGAGGCGGGCAGCGGTCGGCTCACGTCGTGCCGCCGGATGAGTCGCTCGTCGGTCAGGAACCCCAGGATCTTGGCGGAGCGGGACGCGTCCATGAGCCCGCCGCCGACTGCGTGGGTGTATGCGGGGTGGTGAACGAAGCTCACATCGGGAGGTCGGAGCGTGTAGCGCAGCCAGTGGCCGATCCGTCCCGAGGTCTTCCCCAACCGCTCGAACATCGCTTCCTTCCTCTCCCTGAGTGGCCGCAGGGAAATATGGCGAGCCCCGCCCCCCGGGCGCCACGCTCCCAGCGGCATCTTGATAACATCCGTCCGTTTCGTGAGGTTAGGCAGCGCGCATGTGACTTCACAACAGTGGCACAGGAGCGAGATAGCATGACCCCGGGCACCCCCACATTGCCATCCGGCCTCGACAGCATGGAGCAGATCGCGGGACGGCTGGCCGGGAAGCGCGCCGCGGTCTTCCTGGACTACGACGGCACGCTCACGCCCATCGTATCTCGTCCTGAGTTGGCGGTCCTGTCCGACGAGATGCGCGCCACCCTGGAGCGGCTCGCGGCCGTCTGCACGGTCGCCATCGTGAGCGGGCGCGACCGGCTCGACGTGGAGGGCCTGGTGAAGGTGGACGGGCTCGTCTACGCCGGAAGCCACGGCTTCGACATCGTCGGCCCGGGAGGCCTCGACATGCAGCACGAAGAGGGAGCCAGGTACCGGCCCATTCTCGAGCAGGCTGCCGACGAGATAGAGCAACGGGTGGGCGGCATCGAGGGTGTCCTGATCGAGCGGAAGAAGTACGCCGTGGCCATCCACTACCGCCTCGTGGCCGACGAGCACCTCCCGCGGATCGACGCCGCCGTGGACGAAGTCGCCGGCGCGCATCCGGAGCTCAGGCGCACCGGAGGCAAGAAGGTGTATGAGTTGAGGCCCAAGCTGGAGTGGCACAAGGGCAAGGCGGTGCTGTGGCTGCTCGAGGCGCTGGACCTGGATCACCCCGACGTCGTGCCGTTCTATCTGGGAGATGACGAGACCGATGAGGACGCGTTTCGGGCCATCGCGGACCGTGGCATTGGCGTGATGGTGGCAGAGGATCGTGGAGCCACGAGCGCGCGCTACCTGCTGCGCGATCCGGGCGAGGCACGGGCCTTCCTCGACCGGCTGATCGACACGGTGGAGGGCACTCACTGATGGACGGCTGGACTCTCGTATACGACGGCTTCGAGCCGGAGCAGGAGGGGCTGCGGGAGGCGCTCTGCGTCCTCGGCAACGGGTACTTCGCCACGCGCGGAGCGGCCGCAGAGGAAGCGGCCGGCGACGTACACTACCCCGCGACGTATGTGGCGGGCTGCTACAACCGCCTCGGGACCGAGATGGCGGGCCGGGTGATCGAGAACGAGGACCTGGTGAACGTCCCCAACTGGTTGCCGCTCACGTTCCGCATCGAGGGTGGGGAATGGTTCGACCTGAGTCGGGTCGAAATCCTCTCCTACCAGCAGGCGCTGGACCTCAAGCAGGGCATGCTTACCCGGACCGTACGGTTCCGCGACGGCGAGGGCCGCGAGTCCACGCTGCAGCACCGCCGACTGGTGCACATGTCCGAGCCGCACCTGTGCGCGCTGGAGAGCGCGCTCACGCCGGAGAACTGGTCCGGCGCGGTCGAGTTTCGATCCGCACTCGACGGCACCGTGATCAACAGCGGCGTGCCGCGCTACCGCAAGCTCGCCAGCCGGCACCTCGAGCCGATCGAGACGGAGCCGGTCGACGACGAGACGATCTACCTCAAGGTCCAAACCAACCAGTCGAAGGTTCAGATAGCCCAGGCGGCGCGCACGCGCGCATTCCGCGATGGAAAGCGGTTCGAGTTCGAGCGCCGGGTGATCGAGAAGGCGGGATACATCGCCCACGAGTTCACCCTCGAGGCTGAGCAAGGCGTCCAACTGAGCGTCGAGAAGGTGGTCACCCTGTACACGTCGCGCGACCAGGCGATCACGGAGTGCGGCCTCGAGGCCCGCGATAAGATCCCGCGCAGCGGCAGCTTCGGCGCGCTGCTCAAGACCCATGCGGTAGCCTGGGGCCATCTCTGGAACCGGTTCGACATCGGGATCACCGCAGATCTGGACAACCGCGAGGCGGAGCACGCTGCGATGGTGCTGCGTCTTCACGTACTCCACCTGCTGCAGACGGTATCCCTCAACAGCATCGAGCTCGATGTGGGCGTGCCTGCGCGTGGCCTGCACGGGGAGGCATACCGCGGTCATATCTTCTGGGACGAGCTCTACATCTTCCCATTCCTCAACCTGCGCCAGCCCGAGATCACCCGTGCGCTGCTGCGTTACCGCTACCGCCGCCTGCCCGAGGCGCGGGCGGCGGCAAGGGAGGCGGGATGCCTCGGCGCGATGTTCCCATGGCAGAGCGGGAGCAATGGACGGGAAGAGACCCAGAACGTGCACCTCAACCCGAAATCCGGCCGCTGGCTGCCCGACAACAGCCACCTGCAGCGCCACGTGAACGCCGCCATCGGGTACAATGTGTGGCAGTACTACGAGGCGACCGGCGACCTCCAGTTCATGGCGTTCTTCGGTGCCGAGATGCTGATCGAGATCGCGCGGTCCTGGGCCTGCCTCGCCACCTACAACGAGGAGCTGGACCGCTACGAGATCCTCGGGGTGATGGGACCAGACGAGTACCACGACGGGTATCCGGACAGGGAGAAGCCCGGACTCGACAACAACGCGTACACCAACCTGATGGCGGCGTGGGTGCTGTCGCGCGCGCTCGAGATCTTCTACGCCCTGCCGTACAACAAGCGCGACGAGCTGTGCGAGAAGCTGGTGCTGCGCCACGACGAGATCGAGCACTGGGAGGACATCAGCACCAAGATGCGCGTGTGCTTCCACGACGACGGCATCATCAGCCAGTTCGAG
>JAUVTI010000127.1 GCA_030601605.1 Gemmatimonadales bacterium | reverse complement strand
AAACGGGAAACGGGAAACGTACGACCGGGCCCCTAGCGAGCCTCCAGCACCGACAGAACCTCCGCCGACTTCTCCGAGGCCCGCTTCACCAGCGCCTCGGCCTCTTTCGTGACCGCCTCGCAAAACGCTTCGTCCTCGATGTCCCCCAGGTTGATCAGCACGTTGCGATACGCACCCCACGTCCCCGTCTCCAGAGCCCTCGCACCAACCTCGAGATCGGATCGCATCGGGATGTTGATGTGCCGCGCGAGCTCGACCATTGCGTCCCACGAGCCGTCCGCGACCCGCATCGTCGTGAGCGGCACCTCGATGGCCTGCTTGAGACCCGCCTGCATCGCGGAGTGCCGGGCCTCGCGCTCCGCCTCGGTATCCTGCGGCAGCCCCATTGCCTCCATGTAGTGATTGAAGGCGTTCGTGTCGGCGTCGATCATGGGGATGAGCTGCTGCATCGCCTGGTGAACGGGCGGTATGTGCTCGCGCATCGCCCCGTCCACGTCCTCGAACTTGCGGCGACCGTAGGTCAGCCAGCCGACCATTGCGGCCAGTGCGGCACCCATCGCGGCGATGAGGGCCGCCGCCGAGCCGCCGCCTGGCGCCGCGGTGCGCGCGCCCAGCGCCTCGACGAACTCCCGCACGCTGAGGCTGGCGAGAGGCTCGGCTCCCTCGTCCTCGATCATGTACTCGATGATACGCTCCTCGGCCTTGAACGGCGACACCGAGCTCAATCCGAGCCGCTCGATCACGAGGCGGATCTTCCGCCGCTCGTCCAGTACGAAGAGGCCCTCTTTCTCGATGTAGTAATCCGCCGCAGCGAGCATTGCCTCGAGCGGAATCAGCCCCACGAGCTCCGAGCCGGCCACTGCCACGCCCAGCTTCCCGGCTTGCTCCACGCACGCCTCGAACGCCACGTGCGGCGGGGTCACCCGGTAGTCGTCCAGGTTCATGGAGACCTGGGCGAGATCGTACTCCTCCACGTACCAGCCGATTCCCTTGACCTTCTTCAGGCGGCCGGGCTCGTCGGGCCCCCGTCCCTGCTCGCGCAGGTCCAGCGCCATGCGATGCGCCTGTTGCTTGGTGCCGAGCACGTTCACGTTGTACGCGATCAGGAAGAAGCGGGCGCCCGTGGCCGTGGCTCCCCACTCCGGCACGAACTTCACCGGCCCGAAGTCGGGCTTCCACTTGGACTGCGTCAGCTTCTCGGCCAGCCCTTCGTACTCGCCCTCGCGGATCTGCTTGAGGGCCTGCCTGTGTGGTTTCTCGGCCGCCTCCTCGTAGAGGAAGATCGGCACACCCAACTCCTCGGCGGCGCAGCGCCCGAATTCCCTGGCGCACTCGATGCAATCCTCCATCGTGACACCGGACACCGGAACGAACGGGCACACGTCCATGGCTCCCATGCGCGGGTGCTCGCCCGAGTGCGTGCGCATGTCGATGCGCTCCCGCGCCACACGGGCAGCCGCGAGCGCGCCCTCGACCACGGCGGCCGGGGCGCCCACGAAGGTGAACACCGTACGGTTGGTGGACCGGCCCGGATCCACATCGAGCAGCGTGCACCCCGGCGTGCGGCGAATGCCGTCCGCGATCGCGTCTATCACGGCACTGTCGCGTCCCTCAGAGAAGTTGGGGACGCACTCGACGATCTGTTTGCTCATTGGCCGTATTCAGTAATGGGGTTCGTTCCCCGTAGAAGGCTTCGTCTCGCGGTCAACGCAAACGGCTGCGGGACGCGTTGTCAATGAAGCGCGAGCGTGCGCGCCATAATGAGCGCGTCCTCCCGCGGCCGGTGGTAGTAGCCAGGGTGCCGGCCCATCTGCCGAAACCCGAGCCCGTCATAGAAGGCGCGCGCTCCCTCATTTGATGCCCTGACCTCCAGGAACACCAGGCGAACGCCATTGGCGACCAACCGGACGACGGCTTCCTCCACCAGCCGGCGTGCGATGCCGCGACGCCGCTGCTCCGGGTGGACCGCGAGGTTGAGGATCTCGCTCTCCTCACCGGCCCAGTGCGCGAGGATGTAGCCAGCGACCTCGTCCCCGTCGTCCGCCACCAGCGCCAGCTGGCTCAGCAGACGGTGGAAGCTCTCGCGGGGCCAAGGGTCGGAGAACACCTCCTGCTCGATGGCGACGATTCCGCCGAGGTCAGCCTCGGTCGCCACCCGAACGCGGCAGCGGTCTGCCATGCTCCTCTTCCCACTTGGCCTGCGCGGCGGCCCTGCGACCGTACGCCGGCTCGAACGTGTCGGGGTCCTCGATCGCCGTCGCACCGCCCCGCACCGCCAACAGCTCGAGCAGTGCTCCCGCCCGCGGCACGCCGGCCGGGGGCCCGAGCGGCTCCCTTCCAGTCCACTCCAGAACGGCCTCGGCGTACGCCAGGGCTCCGTCCCCCACTGCCAGCGCCGGAATCGCCGGGGAGCGCTCTACCAGCGCGGCCACCGGGGCGCACGTCGGCTCGAGCAGCGTCCGCAGAGCACCTTCGCCGCAGCCGTACACCGCACCGAACACGTCGCCGCGCAGCGCGTCGTACAGGGCGGCGATGGGGCCCTCCACGTAGCGGTGGGCCGCCCAGGCCGCGACGGCCAGCGAGGGCGCGGTACTGAGCGTGAGCCGATCGTGCACGCGCAGCAGACCGGCTGCGGTTGCGAACCCGATCCGCAGCCCGGTGAAGCTGCCCGGGCCGTCCGAAACGACCACTCCGTCGAGCGCGTCGTAACCCGCTCCCGCCAGGCGCAGCACCTCGTCGATCGCCGGCGTGAGCGCCGCCGCGTGGCGACGGTCTGTGAAGGAAACCTCGCTCAGGACGCGCCCCGGGTCTCCCACGGCCACGCTCCCGATGTCGGTCGCCGTTTCGATCGCGAGGTAGAGGCTCACTTCACGCGCTCCAGCAGGCGCTGCTGCGGATCGTCCGCGTGCGCGAGCGCCACGTGCGCGTCGGGCGGCGGCGCATACTCGCCCGCCTTCTCCGGCCACTCGATGAGCAACAGCCGAGCCTGCCGCATCAGTCCGTCGAAGTCGAGGTCCAGCGCCTCGGCGGGCTCCCGCAGGCGATAGCAGTCGGCGTGCACCAGCAGCCCGTGCGGCGACGAGTACTCGTGCACCAGCGCAAACGAGGGGCTGCGGGCCGGTTCGGCGTCGGCGGCCGCCGCCATCGCCTGGACGAAGGTCGTCTTCCCCGCTCCCAGGTCACCCGTGAGCCACACGACGGAGCCGGGCGCCAGCTCCCGCCACAGCTCTGCCGCGGCCCGGTTCAGCTCCCCGAGGCTCATCGCCCTAGGCACGCCGCTTCCCCCGTCCGCCACCGACGCCCCGCGGCGCATGCCGCTCGGGATCGGCGTCGGCGCGCAGCTCGAACAACTGGTCCCGTAGCTGCGCCGCCAGCTCGAAGTCGAGCTCCGCGGCGGCCTCGCGCATCTGCTGTTCCAGCACCTCCACCATCTGCGCACGGCTGAGGCTCTCGCTCCCCCGGGCCGGCGCCGGCTCTGGTCTCGGCGCACGCGCATCGGCGACGCGCGTCACGAGGCGTACCTGGTCCACCGACTTGTGGATCGAGGTTGGCGTGATCCCGTGCTCCTCGTTGTACGCCTCCTGCAACCCGCGGCGCCGGTTCATCTCGGTGATCGCCCGCTCCATGGAGCCGGTCACCCGGTCGGCGTACAGGACGGCCCTCCCCGACTCGTGACGCGCCGCTCGACCGACGGTCTGGATCAGGGAGCGATCGGAGCGCAGGAAGCCCTCTTGATCCGCGTCCAGGATCGCCACCAGGGCGACCTCCGGAAGGTCGAGACCCTCGCGCAGCAGGTTGATGCCTACGAGCACGTCGAACTCCCCCAGTCTCAGGCCGCGCACTATCTCCATTCGCTCGATGGTGTCGATGTCCGAGTGCATGTAGCGCACGCGCACCCCTGCCTGTTGCAGGAAGTCGGTGAGGTCCTCCGCCATCCGCTTGGTCAGCGTGGTGACGAGCACCCGCTCCCTGTTCGCCTCCGCGCGGCGGATCTCCGCCAGCAGGTCATCCACCTGACCCCGCACCGGCCGGACCTCGACGTCTGGATCCACCAGCCCGGTGGGCCGGATGATCTGTTCGACGATCACGCCCTCGGAGAGCCCGAGCTCGAGATCACCGGGCGTGGCTGAAACGAAGAGCATGCGCGGCGTGAGCTGCATGAACTCGTCGAAGTTGAGCGGCCGGTTGTCGAGCGCCGACGGCAGCCGGAAGCCGTAGTCCACCAGCGTCAGCTTGCGCGAGCGGTCGCCCTTGTACATCGCGCCGATCTGCGGGATCGTGACGTGCGACTCGTCGATGATCGTGAGGTACTCCTCGGGGAAGTAGTCCAGCAGGCACGCGGGCCGCTCCCCGGGAAGCCGCCCGTCCAGGTGGCGCGAGTAGTTCTCAACGCCGGCGCAGGCGCCGATCTCCAGCATCATGTCGAGGTCGAAGTTGGTGCGCGAATCGAGCCGCTGCGCCTCGAGCAGCTTCCCGTTCTCGCGAAACTGCCTGAGCTGCACTACCAGCTCCTCCTTGATGCTGCGCACGGCGCGCTCGACCGTGGACCGGCGCGTCACGTAGTGCGTCGTCGGATAGATGGCGCAGCGCGACAACTCGGCGATCACATTGCCGGTGAGCGGGTCGATCTTGGAGACGCGCTCCACCTGGTCGCCCCAGAACTCGATCCGCACCGCCTGCTCTTCGTAGGGGGGGAGTATCTCAACCGTGTCGCCCCGGACGCGGAAAGTCCCGCGCTCCAGGGCGACGTCGTTGCGCCTGTACTGGATGCGCACGAGGTCCTCGAGCACGGCGTCGCGCGCCCGCTCTTGACCGGCGTCAACCGTCACCATCAGCTCGCGGTACACGGCCGGATCACCCAGGCCGTAGATCGCGCTCACTGACGCCACGATGATAACGTCGTCCCGCTCCACGAGGCTCGACGTCGCCCGCAGCCGGAGCGCATCGATGTCCTCGTTTATCGAGGCGTCCTTCTCGATGTACGTGTCCGTCGTGGGGACGTACGCCTCGGGCTGATAGTAGTCGTAGTAGGAGACGAAGTACTCGACCGCATTGCGCGGGAAGAACCCCTTGAGCTCGCCGTACAACTGCGCCGCCAACGTCTTGTTGTGGGACAGGACGAGCGTCGGTCGGCCGTAGGCGGCAATGACGTTGGCCACCGTGACCGTCTTCCCGGAGCCGGTGACACCCAGGAGCGTCTGGTGCCGGTCGCCGCGCTGCACACCGGCAGTCAGCTCGGCCACGGCCTGCGGCTGGTCGCCCGCGAGCGAGAACGGCATTTGGAGATCGAACGTGGGCATCGTGGCTTAAACTTAGCGGGAAACGGGAAACGTACGACCGGGACTCGCGGAGGCGACGAGGGCTAGTGCCGCAGTTCTGTGGCGTCGGTGCCGCCGCTCCCCCGCTGCGCCGGCTCGCGCCGCTCCACCACGGAGACCCCCTTAACCCGCCGCATCGCCCGGATCACCTTGGCGAGGTGGTTGTGGTGCTCCACCTCCACGAACACCGTGCCGAACATCCCGCCATCCCGGCTCAGCAGCTCGGCGCTCCTGATGTTCGTGCCGGTGTCGGAGATGACCTCCATCAGGTCGGCGTACAGGCCGCGCCGGTCCTCTCCGACCACGCCGAGGCACACCATGAAGACCTCACCCTCGACGGTCTGCCAGTCGATCTCCACGCGCCGCTCGGGATTGTCCGACATCGTGAGCAGATTGGGGCAGTCCTTGCGATGGATCGAGATGCCGCGACCCTTCGTGACGTAGCCGACCACGGGATCACCGGGCACCGGCTGGCAGCATTGGGCGTAGCGCACCATCAGCCCGTCCACGCCGTGGATCTTGAGCCCGCGCCCGAGGCGGATGCGGTCCATCACGCGCCCCAGGCCGAAGCCCGTGGGCTTGGG
>JAUVTI010000108.1 GCA_030601605.1 Gemmatimonadales bacterium | reverse complement strand
ACCCACAGGTCGGCGGTGACGGGTCCGGCGAGCGTGACGTTCTCCTCCAGAACATCCGTCTGGTACACGAGCACGTCCGACCGGCGGCTGGCGAAGCGCTGGTCGTCGGTCATGTACTCCCGCGTCATGCCGTTGGCGATGTCCTGCGTGTAAGGCACGGGGTGCGCGGGATCGCTCACGTACTCGTCCCATGCGTTCCGAGTGGCGGTCGGCGGTGAGTGGGCCAGGCGACCATCCGGCCGCAGGTACAGCTCCTTGGTCTCGACTTCGCTGGGCGGCCAGTCGTCGAACTGGCGCCACTGGTTCACGCCGGTCTCGTACACGTACGCTTCCGGGAGCTCCACCTCGCCCTTGTCCTTGAGGTAGTAGTCGAAGAAGGGGAGCTGGATGTTCTTGCGGAAGTGCACGGACGGCTCGTCCGGGAACGCGACGTTGCCGACGGCGCCGCCGGTGCCGCGGTTCCACCCGCCGTGCACCCACGGGCCCATCACGATCATGTTGACGACGCCGGGGTTCTGTTCCTCTATGGCCCTGTACGTGTTGAGCGCGCCGTAGAGATCCTCGGCGTCGTACCAGCCGCCCACGGTCATCACGGCGGGCGCCACGTTCTTCAGGTGCGGCAGGATGTTCCGCGCCTGCCAGAACGCATCGTAGTTGGGGTGCGCCGCGATCGAGTCCCAGTATGCGATCTTACCCTGGTAGTAGCCCTGGCTCACGTTCTTGAGCGGTCCCATTTCCAGGTAGAACTGGTACCCGTCACGCGTCCCGTACGGGAACCGGAACCCCCACGGGGTGTGCTGGCCCCACTGGGTCGTGGGTTCCGGCCGGGCGCCCCCGAAGACTGCGAGGAAGCCGAACGCGTGCGGCAGGAAGAACGCGCCTTGGTGGTGGAAGTCGTCGTACCACCAGTCGGCGATGGGCGCCTGGGGCGACACCGCCTTGAGTGCGGGATGCGCGTCGATCATGCTGGCGGACGCGTAGAACCCGGGGTACGAGATCCCCCACATGCCCACCCGCCCGTTGTGGTTGGGGATGTTCTCCAGCAGCCACTCGATCGTGTCGTAGGCGTCGGTGCTCTCGTCCACGTCGCTGTCGCTCGTCTTCTCGGCAACGTGCGGAGTCATGTTGCGGAACGTGCCCTCCGACATGAACGTGCCACGCACATCCTGATAGACGACGATGTATCCCTCGGCGGCGTACGCCATCGCGGGGCCGATTCCCGGCGGGACCCGGTCCTCACCGTACGGGCGCACCGTGTACGGCGTGCGGCGGAGCAGGATGGGATAGGTCTGTGAGGTGTCCTTCGGCATGTAGACGGCGGTGAACAGGCGCACGCCGTCCCGCATCGTGATGCGGTATTCCTTCTTTATGTAGTTGTCCTGGACGTACTGCTGCCGTTCCTGGGTGTCCTGTGCCGACAGATGACCGGCACTGCCGAGGAGCAGCGCTCCGGCGGCCAATACGGCGGGGAAGCGCATCGCGGAACCTCCGTGTTTCGGGCGAGCTGAAGCCGTAAGTTAGCGGCTATCCCCGTCGGCTTCCCCTGGGTAAATATCCCTTCATACATGGTTTAATGCGCAAAGGCGACAATTGCGCTAACCATTCTGAACCGATATAGGGGATCCTCGGTGGTCTTTTCGCGGTTCATGCCGGCCCGGGCCGGCGAGGGAGGAATGACCGGCGCGCCATCCGGCGCCGCCGCCCCCCGTGCGCATGGCACCACCGTCCTCGTCGGCAACCCCAACGTCGGCAAGAGTCTCCTCTTCAAGAACCTCACAAACCGCTACGTCATGGTCTCGAACTACCCCGGCACGACCGTCGAGATAGTGCGGGCGCAGGCCAGGTTCAACGGCCGCGACGTCGAGGTCATCGATACCCCCGGCATCAACGACCTCTCGCCCCGCAGCGACGACGCCCGGGTCACCCGCAACGTGCTCGACGAGCACGAGGGCGCGACGATCGTGCAGGTGGCCGACGCCAAGAACCTGCGGCGCGCGCTGCTGCTCACGCTTCAGCTCGCCGAGCTCGAGCGGCCGATGGTGCTGGTGCTCAACATGTTCGACGAGCTGGAGGAGCGGGGCGGGCAGGTGGACACCGCGCGACTGAGCGAGCTGCTGGGGCTGCCGGTGGTGGTGACGGTGGCGCCGCAGAATCGCGGCACGAACGACCTCATCGCTGCGCTGACGGAGGCCCGGACGCCGAAGCGTCCCGAGACCGGCAAAGGCGACGTGGCCGACGACTACGAGCGCAGCCGCCGCCTGCTCGACGAGGTGAACGTGATCCTGGCCGAGACCTACTCGATCGAGCAACCCGAGCACCCGCCCACCAGCGTGCGGATCGGCTTCTGGGCGATGCACCCGGTGAAGGGAGTGTTCGTGCTGGCGGGGGTGCTCGCGGCCGTGTTCTGGTTCGTGGGGCTGCTGGGAGCGGGGACGCTCGTGGACCTGCTGGAGGTGGGCGTCTTCCAACAACACGTCAATCCGGCTGCCATTCGAGCGACCGATGCCGTGTTCTCGTTCCCCCACGTCCACGAGACCGAGACCATCGCGGTCTCGATCGGCATCCCGGTGACTCCGGTGCACGAGGTTACGCTGGGGACCCTCGAGCGGGAAGTGATCGTGCCGAGCTACACCATGGCGCCGGGGGTCGAGCTGAGCGCGCTGCAGAAAGTGCTGCGGTTCTTGCACGATTTCCTGGTCGGTCCCTTCGGGGCGATCACGATGGCGCTGAGCTACGCGTTCGCGATCGTGCTCCCGCTCGTCACGGCGTTCTTCCGCGTGTTCAGCATCCTGGAGGACTCCGGCTACTTCTCCCGCATGGCGATCATGGTGCACCGCGTGCTACGCTACATGGGCCTCAACGGCAAAGCGGTGCTCCCAATGGTCCTGGGGCTGGGGTGCGACACGATGGCCACCATGACCACGCGGATCCTGGAGACCCGCAAGGAGCGGATCATCACGACCATGCTCCTGGCGCTGGCCGTACCCTGCTCGGCGCAGCTCGGCGTGCTGCTCGCGCTGATGGCCACGCTCGCCGGCCCGAGCACACTCGTTTGGCTCGGCGTGGTGCTCGGCGTGATCCTGGCGGTAGGGTGGCTGACCGCGCGCGTAGTGGGCGGGGAGACGAGCGACTTCATCCTCGAGATACCGCCGATGCGGAAGCCCCAGGTGTCCAACGTCCTCGTCAAGACGGTGAGCCGCCTGAACTGGTATCTCAAGGAGGTCATCCCGCTCTTCGTGTTGGGCACGGCGATCCTGTTCCTGCTGGATTCTGTGGGAGCGCTGGACGGCATTGCGGTGGCCATGGAACCCCTCGTTACCGGGTGGCTGGGGCTCCCGAAGGAGATGGCGAACGCGTTCCTGATCGGGTTCATGCGGCGCGACTTCGGCGCGGTGTACATACTGGACGCCGCCACGGGGGCCGACGCCGTGCTGTCGCCGCACCAGATCCTGGTTGCCATGGTCACCATCACTCTGTTCATGCCTTGCATCGCGAACTTCCTGATGATCGCCAGGGAGCACGGCATGAAGATCGCGTTGAGCATGGCGGCGTTCATATTCCCGTTCGCGTTCTTCGTGGGCGGTGTGATCAACCACGTGGGGCAATGGCTGAGTATCTGACCTGCCCGTTCTGCGGGTTCGAGTTCGAGAAGGCGGACACCCTGTGCACCCACGGCTGCCCCATGGGTCCGTGGTGCGCGCTGATCCGCTGCCCCAGCTGCCGATACGAGTTCCCCGAAAAGCCGCAGGCCGTGACGTGGCTGGGTCGGGTGTTCGGAAAACGGCCGCAGGCCAGGGGAGACCTGCCCGATGCGGTGAGGTCGGTGAAGGACCTCAAGAGCGGCCAGAAGGCCTCGGTGCTCTGCCTCGGCGGCGGGAGCACCTCGCGACGCAGCTCCCTGGCCGTTTTCGGGCTCGTTCCGGGGGCCGAGTTGACGGTGATTCAGCAGCAGCCGGCGTGCGTGGTGCGGATCGGCGAGACGGAGCTGGCGCTCGATTCCGACATTGCCCGCGGCATCATGGTGGAGCGCGTAGAGAAGGACCCTGCGACCCCGTAGATGGTCCGTCTCTCGCTGCGCGCACCGAGGTTGCTCCGGCCGGTGCATCCCGTGATCTTCAACCCTCTGACATCAGCACTCTCGTGCGAGGGTCTCCAGACCCCGATACGCCAGTCGTAGGAGGTTCCATGAAGCGCGTCCAGTCACTCCTCGTGGCGCTGTGCATCCTGGTGCTGGCCGCTCCGGCGGCAGCCCAACAGCAGAGCGACTACCTCAGCCAGCTTCCCCCGCTGATCGACAGGGAGCTGTTCTTCGGCGATCCGGAGATCTCGGGTGCCCAGATCTCGCCCAACGGGGAGTTCATCTCGTTCCGCAAGCAGTACAAGGGCGTGATGAACATTTGGGTGAAGGGGATCCGCGAGGCGTTCGAGGATGCACGCCCGATGAGCGCCGACACGACGCGGCCGGTAACGGGCTACTTCTGGAGCCAGGACAGCCGCTACATGCTGTACGTGCAGGACAAGGGGGGCGACGAGAACCGCCACGTCTATGCCATCGACCCGCGGGCCGCGGCCGATCCGGAGACGGGCGTTCCGCCGGCGCTGGACCTCACCCCGTACGAGGGCGTGCAGGCCAGGATCATCTCGGTGCCCGAGGCGACGCCGCGCCAGATCCTGGTGGGGCTCAACGACCGCGATCCCGCGGTCCACGATGTGTACCGCGTGGACATCGATTCGGGAGAGCGCGAGCTCGTCATCGAGAACCACGAGAACCTCGCCGGCTGGCAGACCGACCTCGAGGGGAACGTCCGGCTCGGCGTGAAGATCGACGCTGAAGGGAACACGCTGATCCTGCGCGTGGATGAGGGCGCCCTCACCGAGGTCTACCGCTGCAGCAACGAGGAGACGTGCGGGCCGATTCGGTTCCACAAGAACGGCGAGCACGTCTACATGATCACCAACAAGGGCGACGAGGCGGACATCACGCGACTCGTCCTGTTCGATCCGGCGACCGGCGCGACCGAGTTCATCGAGTCCGACCCGGAGAACCAGGTGGACTTCGGCGGCGCGGCGTTCTCGGACGTGACCGACGAGATCGTGGCCACGTTCTACCTGGGCGATAGGCTGCGGATCTATCCCAAGACAGAGCGCGTGGCACGCGACATCGAGATCCTGAAGCAGCAGCTTCCCGAGGGTGAGATCTCCTTCGGGTCATCGACCGAGGATGAAGTGCTCACGATCGTGTCCGTGTCCCGGGACGTCGATCCGGGATCCGCATACCTCTACAGCCGCGACACCGAGCGGGTGGAGTTCCTGTACAGCTCGCGGCCCAGCCTGCCCAGCGAGGATCTGGCCTTCATGCGGCCGGTGCGCTACATGGCTCGGGACGGCCTGGAGATCCCCGCGTACCTCACGGTTCCCAAGGGGGTTGAAGAGGGCGATCGCGTGCCCGTGGTCATTCTGCCGCACGGCGGACCCTGGGCGCGCGACATGTGGGGCTACGACCCCTACACGCAGTTCCTGGCCAATCGCGGCTATGCCGTGCTGCAGCCCAACTTCCGCGGCTCCACGGGCTACGGGAAGGCGTTCCTGAACGCCGGCAACAACGAGTGGGGCACCGGCGCGATGCAGCACGACCTCACCGACGGTGTGAAGTACCTCATCGACGAGGGCATCGCCGACCCGGACAGAGTGGGCATCTTCGGCGGCTCGTACGGCGGGTATGCAACGCTCGCGGGCGTCGCGTTCACGCCGGACCTCTACGCGGCGGGTATCTCGTACGTGGGGCCGTCCAACCTGATCACGCTGCTCAACTCGATACCGCCGTACTGGAAGCCGATCATGGCGATCTTCGACGTGCGGCTCGGCGACAAGGACGATCCGGAGGACTACGAGCGGCTGGTCGCGCAGTCTCCGCTCTTTTCCGCCGAGCAGATCACCGCGCCGCTCCTGGTGATTCAGGGTGCCAACGATCCGCGGGTGAACAAGCGGGAGTCGGAGCAGATAGTGGTCGCGCTGCGTGATTTGGGGCGCGAAGTCGAGTACATGCTGGCGCCGGACGAGGGACACGGCTTTGCCGGTCGCGAGAACCGCCTGGCCGTCGCCGTGGCAATGGAGAAGTTCTTTGCGAAGCACCTCGGCGGGCGCTACCAGGAGGACATGCCGGACGACATCGCGGCGAAATTCGCGGCGCTCATGGTTCCCGTGAGCAGCGTGGTCGTGGAAGAAGCGCCGGCCGTGACAGCGGATGCCGCGACGGCGCCACTGCCCGAGGCCGACGGCAGCCTGCTCGAGCCCGCAACGCTGCAGTATCAGATCGTCGTGCAGATGATGGGTCAGGAAATGACGGGCGACATAACACGCCGGTTCGAGACCGCGACTCTCGAGGGTGAGGCGATCTGGCGCGTGGTGGAGACCTCCAGGCTGCCGATGGGTACCTCCGTGGACAGTCTGGACATGAACCACGCCACGCTGCGACCCATTCGCCGCGGCGTCGGGGGCGGCGTCACGGTCCAAATCGAGTACACCGACGCGAACGTGTCGGGCGAGATACGGGCGCCCGGCCAGACGATCCCGCTGAACGTGGACCTGGAAGCCCCGATCCTCGGCGGCGGGCCCGGCGTGGAGGCGACCATCGCCGCGTTGCCGCTCGAGGTCGGATACCAGGCCACCTACAGGGTGCTGGATCTCCTGAGCGGCCAGGTTCGTCACATGATGCTCGAGGTCACCGGCACCGAGACTACCGAGTGTGCCGCCGGCAGCTTCGAGGTGTTCGTGGTCGAACTCACGCCGCTCGACGACAACGAGGCCGGCACCGGTACGCTCAAGGTCATGATGGATGCCCCTCACCATGTGGTGAGTGGTGAGTCGAAGCTCCCCGCCGCCGCCGG
>JAUVTI010000119.1 GCA_030601605.1 Gemmatimonadales bacterium | reverse complement strand
CCGGTTCCGCGGGCGGCTGATCCACAAGTTCTGCCACTTCTACCTGTTCGAATCGAGGGAGAGCGAGGCCACGCCTCAGCTGAGCGAGGGGATCACGGCCTGCGAGTGGTACAGCAGCAAGGACGCTCTGGAGAAGATCTCCTACGACAACGCGCGTGGGATGCTGCGCCAGGCGATCCAGCAGGTTCCCCAGCTCTGCCCCGAGGAGGCGGAGCCGACCGAGGCGTAGCGTGGCTGTCATCCCGCTGGTCCACCGCAACGGGACCGCGCGAGCCAGTATCCGGCGCGGGTTGCCGCGCCGCGGCGTGCGCCTCGTGAGCTGCCGCTCGCTCGAGCGGGCGCGCTCGCTGCTGGAGCGCGAGCTGGTGGACGCGGTCGTCGTGGACGTGCGGCACGGCTGGGCCGAGGGTGCCTTCGAGCTCGCTCACGACTATCCCGGAATACCAGTAGTGGCCTACAGCCCCTTCCGGCCCGACGACGGAGCGCTGATCGCAGCCTGTCGCCGGGCCGGGCTCGATACGGTGCTGGTGGAGGGGGTGGACGACTGCGCGGCGGGGGAGCTCATCTGGGCGCGCTGCGCCACCCGCACGCGGCGGGCCGCCCTGGCCGACGCCCCCCGGATGCTGCGCCTCACCGAGCCGGTCCAGCTCAGGGTGTGGGAGGAGGTCCTGGCCCGCGCCGGAACACCCACCACGACCGCCGACATCGCCCGCGCGCTGCGGCGCACCAGGGAGCACCTCTCCCGGGAGTTCGCCGCGGGAGGGGCCCCCAACCTCAAGCGCGTGATCGACCTCGCGCGCACGGCCTGGGCCGCGGACCTGCTGGCCAGTCCGGCATACAGCGTGACCGCCGTGGCGCGGATCCTGGGATTCGCTTCAGCCAGCCACCTCGCGAGCACCGCGCGCCGCGTGGCGGGCGTGACGGCGGGGCAGCTCGCGGGGCTGGGGCCGCGGGGAGTGATGCTGCGATTCGTGAGGGGGAGGACCAGGAGCAGGGTGGGCTGAGCGCCTCGATTCCGGGGTTTGGAACGGGGTGGTAACGGGAGGCCGGTAAGGGTACATTTCGCCGTCTTTTTCGGGCATTTCCACGCATTTGGACATAAGGGACAATGGCTACTGACTCGGTACTTCGTCCTGGCGAACTGAAGGACGTGCTGCTCAAGGAGATCGAGGCCGCCGACCTCGCGGACCTGGACACGCAGGAAGTCGGCTCGGTGCTCGAGGTGAAGGACGGCACCGCCCGGGTCTACGGACTCATGTCTGCGATGTCGGGCGAGATGCTGGAGTTCATCATATCCGAGACCGGCGAGTCGGTGACCGGTCTCGCGCTCAACCTCGAGGAGGACAACGTCGGGGCGGTGATTCTCGGCGACTACCTCCGCCTCAAGGAAGGCGACGAGGTACGCTGCACCGGCCGGGTGCTCGAGGTGCCGGTGGGTGACGCCCTGGTAGGCAGAGTGGTGGACCCGCTGGGCAACCCGGTGGACGGGCTCGGCCCGATCAAGACCGACAACTTCCGGAAGGTCGAGTACATGGCCCCCGGCATCGTGGCGCGGCAGCCGGTGAAGGAGCCGCTCCAGACGGGGCTCAAGGCGGTGGACTCGATGATCCCGATCGGCCGCGGCCAGCGCGAGCTGATCATCGGCGACCGCGGCACCGGCAAGACGGCGATCGCGCTCGACACGATCATCAACCAGAAGGGCGAAGGCGTCATCTGCGTCTACGTCGCCATCGGCCAGAAGAAGTCCACCGTCGCGGCCGTGGTCGAGCACTTCAAGGAGACCGGCGCGATGGAGTACTCCATCGTGGTGGTGGCCGGCGCCGCCGACCCGGCACCGCTGCAGTACATCGCGCCGTACGCCGGGTGCGCCATGGCCGAGTACTTCATGTACGAGAAGCACGGCCACACGCTGTGCATCTACGACGACCTGTCGAAGCACGCGCAGGCCTACCGCCAGCTGTCGCTGGTGCTGCGCCGTCCGCCGGGCCGCGAGGCGTACCCGGGTGACGTGTTCTACCTGCACTCGCGCCTGCTCGAGCGCGCCGCCAAGCTGTCCGACGCGCACGGCGGGGGCTCACTCACCGCTCTGCCGGTGATCGAGACCCAGGCGGGCGACGTGGCGGCCTACATCCCCACCAACGTCATCTCGATCACGGACGGCCAGATCTACCTCGAGAGCGACCTGTTCTACGCCAACCTGCGCCCCGCCATCAATCCGGGCATCTCGGTGTCGCGGGTGGGCGGCCACGCGCAGATCAAGGCGATGAAGAAGGTGGCTGGGCGGCTCCGCCTGGAGTACGCGCAGTACCGCGAGCTGGAGGCGTTTGCGCAGTTCGGCTCGGACCTCGACGCGGCCACCCAGCAGCAGCTCGCCCGCGGCCAGCGCATCGTGGAGGTGCTGAAGCAGCCCCAATACCAGCCGATGCCGGTGGAGAACCAGATCGCGATCATCTACGCGGTCACGAACGGCTTTATGGACGATGTCGAGGTGCGCGACGTGCGCCGGTGGGAGTCCGACTTCCTCCAGTTCATGGGCGTCAAGCACGCGGGGACTCTCAGGGAGCTCTGCACGAAGACGCTGGACGACGATCTGGTCGCCGATCTCGAGCGCGCGATCAAAGAGTTCAAGGCGCTCGAGTAGGCTGCAGCGATGGCTAAGACCCGTGAGCTGAAGCGGCGCATCCACTCGGTCGAGAAGACGCGCCAGATCACCAAGACGATGGAGATGATCGCCACGTCGCGGCTCAAGCGCACGCAGGACCGCGTGGTGGCTGCCCGGCCGTATGCGGCGGCACTCGCCGAGGTGATCGGCACGCTGTACGACCCCCGGCTCGAGGAGCAGTTCCCCCTGCTACGGTACCCCGTGGGGGATCCCAAGCGGGTGGCGCTGGTGTTGATCACCAGCAACAGGGGTCTGTGCGGCAGCTTCAACGCGAACCTCATCCGCATGGCGCGCGACCGGATTGCCGAGCTCGAAGCCCGCGGCGTCGAGGTCGAGCTGCGCGGCGTGGGGCGCAAGGGGATCGGCTACTTCAAGTACATGGGTCGCAGCTTCGCCGAGGAACGGCTGGACATTGGCGACCGCCCCACGCCGGAGCACGCGGCTGAGCTCGTGGAGCCGCTCATGCGGCGCTTCGAGGAAGGCGAGCTGGACGCGGTGGAAGTCGTGTTCGCGAGGTTCGACAACCCGGTCTCCACTCCGCCAACGCTGCTTCGGCTGCTGCCGATCGCGCGGCCGGAAGGCGGCCAGACCGTGAACTACATCCTGCGGCCCTCGCCCCAGGAGATCGTGCGCACGATCCTGCCGCTCTACGTGCGAAACGGCATGTACCGCGCGCTGGTGGAGTCGGCTGCATCGGAGAACGGAGCGCGCCGGACGGCGATGAAGAACGCCACCGACAGCGCGGGCGACATGATCGACGTATTGAGACGCAACTACAACCGGGCGCGGCAGAGTCAGATCACCCAGGAGCTGGCCGAGATCGTGGGCGGCGCCGAGGCGTTGAAAGGCTAGAGGATCGTATGGCGGAGAAGAACATCGGAAAGATCGTGCAGGTGATCGGCCCCGTGGTCGACGTGGAGTTCGACCCGGAGGCGCTGCCCGAGCTGCTCACCGCTCTGGAGATCAGAGACGCGGGCAACGGCCGCCCGCCGCTGCGCGTCGTGGCCGAGGTGCAGCAGCACATTGGCCGCAACCAGGTTCGCGCCGTCGCCATGAGCTCGACCGACGGGCTGGTGCGCGGTATGGACGTACTCGATACGGGCGGGCCGATCACGGTGCCAGTGGGCGAGGCCGCGCTGGGCCGCGTGCTCAACGTGCTCGGGGAGCCGGTGGACGAAGGCAAGCCGATCCCGGACAGCGTGGAGCGCTGGCCGATTCACCGGGCGCCCCCGAAGTTCACAGAGCTGGAGCCCAAGACCGAGGTGTTCGAGACGGGGATCAAGGTGATCGACCTGATCGCCCCGTTCGTGAAGGGCGGCAAGATCGGGCTCTTCGGCGGCGCCGGAGTCGGCAAGACCGTCATCATCATGGAGCTCATCAACAACGTGCAGAAGGGGCACGGCGGCCGCTCGGTGTTCTGCGGCGTGGGCGAGCGTACCCGCGAGGGGAACGACCTGTATCTCGAGATGCAGGAGAGCGGCGTGCTCGATTCGGTTGCGCTCATCTACGGCCAGATGAACGAACCGCCGGGCGCTCGGCTGCGGGTCGGACTCACGGGGATCACCATCGCCGAGTACTTCCGCGACCGTGAGGGCCAGGACGTGCTGGTCTTCATCGACAACATCTTCCGGTTCACTCAGGCGGGGTCGGAGGTGTCGGCTCTGCTCGGACGGATGCCGAGCGCGGTCGGCTACCAGCCCACGCTGGGAACGGAGATGGGTGACCTGCAGGAGCGGATCACGTCCACCAAGAAGGGATCCATCACGTCGGTGCAGGCGATCTACGTGCCGGCCGACGACCTGACCGATCCCGCGCCCGCCGCTGCGTTCAGCCACCTGGACGCGACGGTGGTGCTCTCCCGCGCGCTGACGGAGATCGGGATCTACCCGGCGGTGGATCCGCTCGACAGCTCGAGCCGGATCCTGGATGCGCAGTACCTGGGCGAGCGCCACTACAACGCCGCGCTCGAGACGCAGCGGATACTGCAGCGCTACAAGGAGCTGCAGGACATCATCGCGATCCTCGGCATGGACGAGCTCTCCGAGGAAGACAAGCTCGTCGTGGGCCGGGCGCGCCGGGTGCAACGACTGCTGTCACAGCCGTTCCACGTCGCCGAGGCCTTCACGGGCATCCCCGGACGGTACGTGAAGCTCGAGGACACCATCGAGGCGTTCGAGCGGACGGTGGCCGGCGAGTTCGACAGTCTCCCGGAGCAGGCCTTCTACATGGTGGGCGGAGTCGAGGAGGTCTTGTCCAAGGCGAAGACGCTGGAAACGACATAGTGATGCGTATCACGGTGCTCTCTCCCGAACAGTCTGTATACGAGGGTGACGCAAATGCCGTGGTGGCCCCGGCCTACGATGGTCAGGTCGGAATCCTGCCGCGGCACGCGCCGTTCGTGACTCTGTTGGGCGACGGCGTGCTTACGATCCGCGACAGTGAGGGCACGCACGCGTTTCGCGTGCGAGGCGGGTTCCTCCAGGTCGGGGACGACACCGTGAAGGTCGTCGCAGAGCATGCGGAGACCGCGGGAGAGGAAGATGCTGCGTAAGACTGTGTTGGCGCTGGGAGCAGCCCTGGTGGTTTGCACGGGTCCGGCCTTCGCGCAGGCGACGGCCATGCCCGCGTACTATGCGCCCAGCCGCTCGTTCGACGAGTACGAGTTCGGTGCAACGCTCTCGTTCCCCGACTACGAGGGGCTGGGAGTGGAAGGCCTGTTCGGCTTCGGGTACAAGAACTTCGACCTCGAGGTCCGCGGCGGCATGTTCGACCCGGGGGAGGGGATCGACGCCAGCGGTACGCTGGGTGTCACGGGTCGCTACCGCGTGATTGCGCACACCGAGAACTTCCCCCTCGATGGGGCGGTGGTAGCGGGCATCGGTGCGTGGCTGTTCAACAACTCCACGGCGCTGATCCCCGTCGGGATCACTCTGGGGCGGCGGCTCCAGATCGAGGACTCCCAGGTTAGCATAGTCCCGTACGCGGAGCCGGTCGTGGTGTTCGTGACGGGACTTGGGGGAGACGTATGGTTCGGCCTCGGCTTGGGCGCCGATTTCAAGCTCAGCCAGGCCTTCGACGTGCGCCTCAGCGTGGGGTTCGGCGACGCTACGCTGGAGGGGTTCGCCCTCAGCGCGGTTTGGGTGCACTAGGGGGGCTGACGGGGGCCCGCTGGGCCGCCTAAGTCCTTTGGTAGCAGGAAGGTAGCGCAGTTGCGTGGGGTATTGACTGCCGGGGAGAACCTAGGTAGTCATTCTCCCAACGCAATTGCTCGATCCGGGGAGTTCTGGGCCGTTTTGGGACCTCCGGGGTGGATGACGAACACAACCTGTTTTAGGAGAGTCCATGAAAAGGTTTCTGGGTGGTATTGCCCTGATCGGGCTGCTGCTGAGCCTCGCCGGCACGGCGCAGGCGCAGACGCAAGGCATGCCGGTCT
>JAUVTI010000075.1 GCA_030601605.1 Gemmatimonadales bacterium | reverse complement strand
AGGTTGTTCATCAGCATCCGCAGCGCGGCTTCCTGAACCCAGCCGCGGCAGCTGATATCGGTCCCGCGTGGGGCGCGGACGGTGCGCGGGGCTGTCGAGGTCGTCATGCCGAGGGATATAGGGCCGGGAAAGGGGACGCGGGAAACAGCCGGGAAACGGGAAACGGGAAACGGGAAGCGTACGACAGGTTGCCCCCCGCGTGCGTAGGATTGCCACTCAGGACGCGCACCGGGGGCTTACTGTGTCCGGGTGCACCAACTCGAGTCGCTCGACGCATTCCGCCTCGCGCGTTCCGTCTCACGAGATGCGTACCGACTGACGTTAATGAGGGATCTGCGCCCGCACTTCGCGCTCTCGGACCAGAGTCGCCGAGCGGCGATTTCGATTCCGGCCAACATTTGTGAGGGCTACTCACTCGGAACCCGCCGTCAGTTGATTCGATTCCTCCGGATAGCGCTGGGGTCGGCGAGCGAGCTCAAGTGCCACTTGGAGCTCGTCCGCGATCTCGGTTTGGTTCTCGAGCAGGAGTCGGCCCAGGTGCTACGAAGCGTCGATCGACTCCTGAGTGTATTGGTCGGTCTGCTGAAGCGCCTGGGGGCAACGGTCCCGAGTTGATCGCAGTACGTTTCCCGTTTCCCGTTTCCCGCTTCCCGCTTCCCGCTTCCCGTTCCCCTTTCTCGCTCCTACCGCGGAACGATGATCCCCTTCGTTCCAGTGGTCTTCACGCCGCCCCCGGGTGCCAGCTCCGGGTTCCCCGGATCGGTCTGGAAGCTCCAGTCGAAGATCATGTACTCGGTCCCCACGTGACTCACACGTAGCCCGCCGTAGCGCGCGAAGCCGTCGCCGCCGTCCATCTCGAACACGTACCCGAAGCCCACCTTGGCCTCGTGCTGACCGGTCGAGTAACCCAGCTCGGGTGCGAAGTCGATCGAGGTGAGATCCTCCACCGGGCCCATGTCCAGCATTCCCGTTCCGGACCGCACCGGCTCGAACCAGAACCGCCCGCTCAGGTCACGCGAGATGCGGAAGTCGAGGTCGCTGCGCGTTCCGTCCAGCACCAGCCCGAGCTCGCTGCGGCTGGCGATGCCGTCGGAGTTCGCATCGCGCCAGAACCTGAAACCGGCCAACGTGGCGTCCGACTCCATCGCCCACATCGCGACGTTGCGCGAGTCGGGCCGAGGCGTGTCGGCCCAGATGTCCGACCACATGCTCTCCCATCCCTCTATGCTCTCCGCCGTCACGCCGAAGCAGCGAGGCTGCCCGTTGGGGAGCGCCGAGGAGATGAACTCGGGAGCGATGGTGGTTCCCTCCAGCCCCCACACTCCGCACACCGGGTCGTCGAGCGAGAAGGAGGCGCTGTAGACGCGGTACTGCTTGAAGCCCGCCGGCTCGCTGGCGAACGGGTTGTCGGCCCACGCGAGGAAGATGCCCTCGTCCAGGCTCGTGCCGACGATCCAGGCGGGCGACTCGAGGCGCAGCCGCTCGTCGATTATCACACTGAGACTCGCGATCCCCTCGAGCCCCCCCACGTCCACCGGCACCACGAAGTACTCCAGGTCGGGATCGCCGTTGTCGTGGAACGTGATGGAGGTGGTCTCACCGCGCAGCCCGAAGTCCACGTTGAAGTTGGGCCGCGAGTACACGCGGTAGACCAGGAGTGCATCGCTCAGAATGGGATCCCACGCGAGCAGGACGCCCATCGGCCTCACGGGGTCACCGCTCGGCTCGAGCTCGTAGTAGAAGTTGGCCGGCGCCGGGAGTACGCCCCCGGGATCCACTGGCGTGGAGTTGTCGCACCCGGCCACCCAGAGCATCGCTGCAAACCCGGCGATCATGCGGCGCATTGTCACTCCCCCGAAAAGGGTTCCGCTCCCTATGAGTAGCAGGGACCGTGCCGCCGCGTCGAAGCCTCTTAAGTTGTTGGTAAGTAAGGGGTTGAAGCTGCCTGAGCGCCGCCGGTGATGTCCCCGCCAGAGGACACTTTCCGGGGCTCAGTTGTTCGTGGACCTCTGGTCGTACTGGAAGCGGATCTCGGGTTGGTCCATCAAGCTGATGAAGAAGTTGAACGCGATGTTGCCGTTGGGCGCCCTCATGAACGCGAACGAGACACGCCAGCGATGCAGGTCGCGGTCGAGACGCAGCACCTGCTGGTCGAACTCCTTGGTGGTGAAGTTGTACTGGGTGTTCCAGTTCACGTTCCAGTGCCGCGTCGGGGCGAACTGAATGGTGAACCCGAGCACCTTGTTGCTGGGCGTCTCGATGGGGTCACCCTCCGCGGTTTCCCGCGGGCGCGTGCGCTGCAGGTCGTACGTGATCGAGGCGCGAAGGCCGGCGGCGCGGGGAGTGTTCGTCGGAGAGGTGAAGAAGTTGCGGTCCAGCCGGGTCGTGGGTCCCATGGCCGACCCGGGCAGCTGGGTCGGTCGCTCGGGTCCGATCTCATCCAGCGCACCCGGCTCGGGTGGGCCCAGGTCATCGCGCCCCGTGAAGGGAGCGAGGATGCGCTGGAACGTTCCTCCCGTGAGGCTGAAGCGCATCGAGAACGACGTCAGAAAGGGGTCGAACGACGTCGTGTCCATGCCCACCGGTCCATCCCACAGATCGTGCGTCAGGGCGAGCGAGAAGCCCCTCAGCAGCTCGCTGGTGAACTGGTTCGTCAAACGCTGGGTGGACCAGCCGCTGCGCCCCGGCTCCTTGGCCTGCTCGAAGTCGTAGGACATCGGCGACGTCTGCCAGCTGAGGAGCTTCACCTTGCGCGGCTCGGCGGTCCCGGTCGTGTCGTCCTCCCGCGGTCGCAGCTTTGCCTCGAACGTCTGCGACAGCCCCAGGGAAATCCGGTTCAACGTGGGGCTCCGCTGCGTTCCGGTGCTCGTGCCGCCGGGGTTGATCGCGTTTGCGTACTCCTCGGGGATCTCGGCCGACGGCGCGTACTCCCAGTTGAAGATCGGCGAGAGGGAGTGGCGCATCCGCGAGTAGGGGCCGGCGCCGGGATAGAAACCGAAGACGGTCGGGGTCAGGCTGGTGCTCAGGGAGAACCGCTTTCCCTGACTCACGAACGCGCCGCGCGTGTTCCGGTTGCGGAGAAAAAAGGGGCCGCCCGTGATGTTCCGCACGCCCAGGCGCGGCTGGAACTTCCAGCTGGATGGAAACAGCATCGGCAGGTTGATGCCGGTGTTCCAGTCTATGCCCGTGCTGAAGTCCTCCCTGAATGTCCGGGTCAGCGTGTCACCCGGGTTGTCGGGGTCGGGCAGCGTCACGGTTTGCCGCAGACTGGAGTGCATGGACGTCACGCTGACGTCGTTCTGCCAGTTCCAGCGTCCGAACCGGATCGGCGTGCGAAAGGAGAAGTCGGTGTTCCGCACGTCCGTGCGCACGGAGTCGAAGCGCTCCTCCCCGCCCTCGGGCGGGAGCGGAACCAGTATCGGCGAGCCCTGGCCGGTGACCGACCGGTTGTTGAACGAGAATGACGGAGACCACGTCACCTCCCGTGCCAGGTTGATCGGCACCGGCGTGAGGCTGATGGACGGCAGCGTCTGGGTCGTGGTCTCGTTGCTCAGGTCCTGGTTCCGCGTGGCACCGAACGTGAACGTCCCCCAGTCATACCGTTTGTTGAAGTTGACGCGGCTCGTCAGCAAGGCGGTCTGGACGAACGGGTCCACCGCGTTGCGCTGCACCACGTCGGTCTTCGTCGCAAAGTCCACGCTCGCCGTCAGGCTGGTCTTCTGGCCGAACGTTTGCTGGTGGTTCCACTGCAGCCTGAGCGAGCGGTCTCCGGGCAGGTCGTCGGTACCCTCCTCCCAGATGCGCGAAACGGAGAGACCCCCCGCCATGAACTGTGACAGCCAGGAGTAGCGCATCTGGCCATTCAGCGCGACGTAGTTGCCCGAAAACCAGTCGACTGACAACTGGAAGTCGACATAGTCGCTCGCGGCGACGTAGAAGCCGATGTTGAAGATGTTGCGCTCGTAGTCCGAGTTGGGCCGCACGATGTCGGAGATGCCGAAGCGCGGCACCAGGAGTCCGCTGCGGCGGCCGCGCCGCATGTCCTGGAAGATGAACGGGAGCCAAAGGATGGGGACGTCCTGCACGTACAGGATGGCGGGCCGGGCCACCATTACGGTGTTGTTGACCCACTTCATCTCTCCGGCGGCGAAGTGATAGTGCGGTATGGGCTGATTGCAGCTCGTCACGTCGTTCGAGGCTCCGTAGAGCCTGGTCGAGCCCGAGTCTATCTCGAGGCCGGCACCGCGCAGATACCACTTCACACCCGACTGCTCGAAGCTGGTCAGGGCATCCTCGACGGTGCCGATGCGCTCGCACGTGTCGTAGCGCATCCCCTCCCCCACCATGACCGTTCCCTGATCGAACAGCTTGGGATCGCCGTCGGCCACCATGCTGCACTCGGACTCCCGAAAGGAGATGTTCTCCGCCTCCAGCGTGGCCCCCTCCCGCTCCACCAGCCCCTGCCCGACCATCACAATCTCCTGTGTCTCACCGAACAGGGTTATGCTGTCACCCATGTAGCGCGTGGCGTGGAACCCGGCGCGCTGTTGCAGAGCGCGGATTATCGAGTCCGGCGACGGAAAGCTGCGCGAGGGACCGGTGGGCAGCCCCAGCTCGCGGGCCTCCGCCGAATCGAGCGCTCCCCCGAGCGAGTCCCGCGCGGCCCGCATGCTGTCCAGCTGTGCCTGGCTCGGCCGCTCCAGCTGCGCATGGGCATCACCCGGCAGCCCCCCCAACAACCCGAGCACGACTATCGCACCCCCGATGGTGGTGCGCGTGCGCCGCTTGCCGATCAGCTTGGCGATGAGGATCCCGCTCTCGTAGAGGATCAGGAGCGGCGCAATCATCATCAACATCGAGAAGACGTCGGGCGGCGTGAGCAGCGCAGCCATGACCGCGGCGAACACGAGCGCCAGGGGCCGGTGCTTGGCGAACGTCTGTGGCCGCACCAGATCCAGCACCGAGAGGAGCACGATTACGAGCGGGAGCTGGAACATCAGCCCGAAGGCCATGATGAGCCGCGTCGCGAAGCCGAAGTAGGCGTCGGCGGTGATCATCCACTCCAGGAAGCCGTACTGGAACCCGTACAGGATCCGGAGCACCGCGGGCAGTACCAAGAGGTACGCCATCAACGCGCCTGCCAGGAACAGGCCCAGCCCGGAAAGCAGCGCCGGGACGATGTAGCGCCTCTCGTGGGCGAAGAGCGCCGGCGAGAGGAATTTCCATACCTGCGCGAAGATGACCGGCGAGGCCAGAACGGCGCCGATCACCACTGCGAGCTTGAGCGTGATGATGAACGCGTCGGCCGGCCGGATGATGATGAGCTTGCCGTCCGGTAAGAACGGCGCGATCGGTTCCTTGAGCAGCGCGAGGATGTCGTACTGCTGCACCAGGAAGAACCCGGCAACCGTACCCACCAGCAGAGCCGCCAGACTCCACAGGATTCGCCACCTCAGCTCCTCGAGGTGGTCCAGGAAGGGCATTTCGCTGATGGATCTCTTCGACTTCATGGCGATGAGGCCGGGCCGGCCACGCCCCGGTGGCTAGGGATTGCCGAGCTTGGTGCGCGCGAGCTGGGCTTCCTCGGAGCGGGGATATCCCGCGATGACGCGAGTGTAATACACCTCAGCGGCGCGCTGGTCCCCGCGCCGCTCCGCGAGCAGCCCGAGGCGGTACAGTGAGGTGGGCGCGTGCCGCGAGTCCGGGTAGTTGCGGATCACCAGCTCGTACGCCGCCGCAGCCGAGTCCCGCTGGGTCTCCTCCCAGGTCTCGCCGAGGAAGAACTGTGCGTCCGCAGCTAGTAGATGGGTCGGGTAGTCCGCGAGCAGCTTGCGGAAGCCCTCGCGCGCGGTGACGGGGCTCCCCCGTCGCAGCTGCTGAAGAGAGAGGTTGTACAGCTCCTGCGCGCCGATCTGGCCCGGCTGCGCCGTCGCCGCCCCGGTGTCTCCGCTGGCGGGCACAACGGGCACGACGTACGGCCGGGCCCGCTGGTCTATCTGCGCACGCAGCTCTGTGAGGCGCTGCTGGCTCTGGCCGGTGAGCTCCTGGATCTGCACGAGCTGGCCCTGGACCTCGGTCAGGTCGGCGCGCATGTCGCCCTGGAAGGTGGCCAACCGCCGCTGTAGCACCCGGAGAGAATCCAGGACGCGCTGCTGATACAACAACAACTGGTCAAGCATGACAGCCCGCGCCGAGTCGGCGCGGGCTGTCTCCGCTCTGTACTCTACCAACTGCTCCTCAACGCGTCGCACGTCGCCCTTGAGCGCACAGGCGCTCAGGGCGGCGCACGCCGCGAGAAGTGCGAAACGCGTCACATGCCAGGCGGGAGGATCAGCACATCGCCACCGACGACGACAGCGAACTCGTCACGGCGGTTCTTCGCCCAGGCTTCCTCGTTGGAACGCGGATCCACCGGATCCTCCTCACCCATCGAGCGGACCGCGACCCGGTTCGGAGCGATGCCCCGATCGGTGAGCCACTTCTTGGCCGACAGCGCACGCCTCATGCCGAGCGCCATGTTGTACTCGTCGGAGCCGCGCTCGTCGGCGTTACCGACGATCACGACCTCGAGCCCCGCGTTGGCCTGGAGGACTGCGAGCTTCATCTCCAGCACCTCGGTGTCACCACCCGGGCGGATGCTCGACCTGTCGAAGTCGAAGTTGACGTGCGTCATGAGGATCGCGAGCACCGCTTCGGTCAGCTCGCGCTCCATCCGCACGGCTTCCTCGCGCTCGCGGCGGATGCTCTCCTCCTCCAACCGGCGGGCACGCGCGATGGAATCGCGACGGGCCTGCTCCCGGGCCAGCGAGTCGCGACGGGCCTGCTCGGCCGCGATCGAGTCCTGGTTGGGTACCGGCGCCACTTCCTCCGGCTGTCCACCGCCGCACGCGGCGGCCAGCACCATGACCGCGACACCCAGCGTCATTGCGAACTTGAGTTTCATTGGAACTCCCATCCTAAGGGTTTGTAGACTCCGGAATTCGGGGGGACCAAGCCGGCAACCGTGTATCCCCAGCCTGCGTCAGCTGCCGCACCCTTCCCGTCTCAACATCAATGACCCAGATCTGGCGCCTGCCGGTCCGGCTCGAGATGAACGCGATGTGCCGACCATCGGGCGCCCAGGTCGGGTCCTCGTTCCGCCCCGCGCTGGTCAACTGGCGCACCATACGTGACCGCGCGTCCATTATGAAGACCTGAGGGCTGCCGACGACGTCGCGATGGAAGGCGATGCGCGTGCCGTCGGGGGACCACTCCGGAGCCAGCGAACTCCCGGTCACCCCGTAGTCGAACGGAGCGAATAGCTCCTGCCCCGTCCCATCCGCCGCCATCACATAAATCTGTGGCAGTCCGGCCCTCGTGGAGACGAACGCAATGCGCCGTCCGTCCGGGCTGAACGTGGGAGATAGATTATCTGAAAACCTCCCCACCGTCAAGCGCTGTAAGCAACAGTCCCGCGCGAGGTTATAGGTGTAAACCTCGGTCCCTTCGTCCCCGCTCCGGGCGAACGCGACCAGGGCCCCGTCGGGCGAGAAGGCCGCCGCGTAATTGAGCAGCCCCTCGGTCTCGGGAACGGGCAGGAAAACGTCCCCGAGGGGGTCGCCCACGACCAGCCGTCCCCACCCCTCCGAGAGCTCGGTATAGACGATCTGGTCCCCGCCAGGCGCCCACGCCGGCGAGAACGCCGCGACTCCGAAGGGGGAGATCGTGGCCACGTCCGCACCGTCGAAGTCCACGCGCCGGAGCCGGCCGCGCTGGATGAAGAGCAGCCGCGTGGCCGCGGAACCGGGCTCCCCGCTCGCGGCCCGCACGATGTCGTCCGCGACCCGGTGGACAGACATCCTGAAGTCCGGGTCGTCCAGCGGCTTTAGCACCAGGGCGATCGTGCGGCGGGCGGTCTCGCCGCGCACGTCGTAGAGCGTTACCTGCGCGGTCGCCGTGTCGGCATCGGCCCGAATCGCCACGGCGAAGCTGGCGCCCAGCGCCGCGTACAGGGAGTGATTCACGAACGCCCCGGCCGACCCGAGAAACAGGCTGTCGCCGCCGGGGAGCGTGATCATCTCGAAGCGGTCGCTGTAGCGCAGGTCGCGCTGCAGAATGGCGCGTACGGAATCCAGCACGACCCCCCGCGCCCCACCGAGCACCAGCATGCCGGGCCGCAGCCCAGGCGTGTACGTGATGCCGATCCGCACGCCCTGCTCGATGGGCGGATCCTGGGCCGCGAGCGGGGCCGCGGTCAGGACGAGTGCCGCGACGGCGAGGGTCAGGACCGAGCGAGCCGCGCGGCAGAGTCGAGTCATCGAGTGGAGGACGGATCGAAAAAGAAGCTCACCGGCAACACGTCCGCCGCGTAGCCATCGGGCAACGCCCCGAAAGCGCCGGCGGTGGCCGCGGCCTCGATCGCGCCTTGAGCCTCGAGATCGAACCCGAAGCTCCCCGAGCGCTGCACGAACTGGAAGTTCGAGATCGAGCCGTCCCGGTGCACGAGGAACAGCACCTCGGCCCGCAGCGATACGTCGCCCGAAGGCCGCTGCCACCGGCGGTAAACCTGCGCCACCACGTTACGCAGATACTCGGGGAACGGGAATTCGACGCCCGTCGTCTTGACGGTGGCGGGGTCGCTGCCGGTCGAGGGCTCGACGTCGGGCGCGAGCTCCACGTCGGGGGTGGTGCGGGGAGCGGGCTCGCGCTCCGCCGCCGGCTCGGGTGGCGGCGGCATCTCAGCCACAGACGTGCGGCGCGGCCGGCGGCTGCTGACCGGTGCCGGACGCTCGGCCGGGCGCTGAACGACCTCGGGCGCGCGGCGCTCCTCCGGCTGCATGCGCGGCGCGGCGACCAGCTCCACCGTATACACGGGTGGCCGCACGTCCCCTACCATCGGCGGCGCCG
>JAUVTI010000241.1 GCA_030601605.1 Gemmatimonadales bacterium | reverse complement strand
CTGCACGAGAAGGAGGGCAAGGGACTCATCGAGGCGGCGTCCGAGGCGGCACTGCTTCGCTTCCGGCCCATCCTGATGACGGCGTTCTCGTTCATCCTGGGGGTGATGCCCCTGGTATTTGCGAGCGGCGCGGGCGCGCGGAGCCGCGTCTCACTCGGGACGGCGGTGTTCGGCGGGATGCTGATCTACACGGTTCTCGGGGTGTTCTTCATCCCGGTGCTGTACGTGGTGGTGGAGCAGGCGTGGACGAGGCTGTTCGGGTGGGGGTCGGCGGTGGCGGGCAGCGGTCGCGGTGCTGCCGGGTCTGCTGCATGATAGGGAACCGAACCACGACGAACGGAGAGACCAAATGAAACGTGCGACGTTACTGGCGGTCGCCGCGGCAGCCGGGCTCACGCTGCTGCCGGCCACTTCAGCCGCTCAGAACAGCAAGTTCGCCGGCATCTCCGGCGGAGCCACGCTCAGCGACATGCGGGGCGGCGTCACCAACACCAACAGCCGGTGGGGCGGAACTGCGGGCCTGTTCGTCGGCTACCGCTCGTGGCGCATGATCGGCGTGCTCGAGGGAAACTGGGTGCAGAAGGGCGGCAAGGACGCCGTTGGGGACGGCAGCACGCGCATTGATTACATCGAGTTCCCCTTCCTCATCGGCGGTGGATCAGAGACCGGCAGCACCCTGGTCCGGTTCTACACGGGGATAGGCATCGGATTCCCAATAAGCTGCAGCTCCACCTCGACCGATCCTCAGCAGAACTGCAACTTGAAGAAGAGCCCTCAGTGGACGTGGCCGTTCGGCCTGATGCTCGGGCGGAGGGTAGGCGACGTCCCGACCTTCGTGGCCGTGGACGCGCGCTACTCGATAGCGCTAGGCGACACGTTCGACGGCGCGTTCATGCAGAACTACACCTGGTCGTTCAAGCTGATGGTGGGTCGCAGGCTCTAACCGGTCGCTCCGGCGCTAGCTCCTGAGCGCCTCCACGAACCGATCCAGTAGCACGACCGGGAAGGCGTCGCCCAGCTCCAGCGTGTGGCGGTGCCGCTCGAGCGCGTCGGCCACCTCGCGAAAGTCGCGCGGCACGCGCTCGACCTTCCCTGCCTTGCCCTGCCGGGCCAAAGTCACAGAGGTACGGTCCAGCAGCTCGTTCAACTCCACGGTGTCGCGCCCCGTGATCATCGCGAGCGCCGCCCCGGCAAGCAGCAGGTGCGGCAGCGCCGATCCGTCCGGCAGGCGGAACTCGATGGTAGCCGGCGTGATCACCTGCCCCGCCTCGTCGGTGGCCACCAGCGGCAGGCGGATCAGCGCCATCCGATCGAACTCACCCCACACGATGCTGCTCGGCGCCTCTTTGGCCTGGCGAATCCGGACGAACGAATCCTCGACGCGGTTGCCGAATGCCATCAGCGCGCCGCCCATCTGAACGAGGCCGCCAATGAGCCAGCGCGCCGCATCGGTGAGCTGCCCCTTGGAGTCCTTGATCGCCAGGATCTTGCCGTCCTGCACGGGCGCCAGATGGAAATGCAGGCCGTTGCCGGCGTGGCCCTCCAGCATCATCGGTCCGGTGGCGCAACGCATTCCCTTGCGGTGCGCCAGGTTCCGCAGCACCCACTGAGTCAGCAGGACGCCGTCTGCCGCGTCGGGCAGCGGCGCCAGCGCCAGCTCGATCTCGTGCTGCTCCCATATGACGCCGCCCGCCTCGCTCGCCTCGATGTACCCCACCTCGCTGTGCCCGTACTTGACCGGCACGCCGATGTCGGCGAGGAGAGCGAGCGCCTTGCGCCTGAGCCCCTCGCCGAACACGAACGGCGAGCTGGCGTGATAGCCCCTGTCGTCCGCTCCATAGATGTCGGACTCGTCGCGCCGCTTGCCCAGGAAATACTCGATCTCCCCCAGAGCCC
Source organism: Gemmatimonadales bacterium (assembly GCA_030601605.1). Taxonomy (GTDB): domain Bacteria; phylum Gemmatimonadota; class Gemmatimonadetes; order Gemmatimonadales; family GWC2-71-9; genus WVYX01. The sequence goes on along the minus strand of JAUVTI010000241.1, from coordinate 636 downwards.
ATAGATCGACGCCGGTGGCTTCACGCAGCTGCGCGCAGGCGCGGCGCAGGATGGTGTCGGGCGAAGCCGGCAGCGGGTTCCCCTCCGGGTCCGCGTGGCCGCACATGAGGACCAGCGTGGGGAGCGAGGCGAACGGATCCAGAAACGCGGTGCGTACCCTGGGACGCAGCACGATGTCCGACTGACTCGGCGGGATCCCCGCCCTGGGAAACAGATTGGACCCGTCGGCCCGCTCTCCGCCCTGAACGATGTCCCTGAAGTGCCGCGCGCTGCGCGGGACGAAGTCCAGCGTCTTGAGCCAGCCGTCTCCTCCCACGTGCATCAGGCTCACGACCTGAATCCCGCGGCCGCGTACCAGGTCTTCCATGTCGTCGGCGGTCCACTCGGCCCGTGGCTTGCCCAGATCGTCTTCGAGGCTCCGTCCCCGCGGGACGGGCGACCTCGGTTGTTGACCAGTCGCCATCGCCACACCCTCTCCAGAAACTCCTTGAGCTCCGGCACCCCGCCCTGGAAGATCAGGTACCCGTCGTACGGTTCGCGCTCGGTGACCTCACCGGCAATCGGCGTGGTCATCAGCTTGCGCACCGCCTCCGGATCGTCGGGGTGCACGCCCAGAGCCCAACCCAGTTTGATGAA
>JAUVTI010000090.1 GCA_030601605.1 Gemmatimonadales bacterium | reverse complement strand
ACGGCCGCGACAACGTCGTGATCGTGTGCTCGATGGAGAGCGTCGATCCGATGGGCGTGCACACCGGCGCCTCGATCACGGTGGCGCCCGCCATGACGCTCACCGACCGAGAGTATCAGGTGATGCGGGACGCCTCCATCGCGATCATCCGTGAGGTGGGGGTGGAAGCGGGCGGCTGCAACATCCAGTTCGCGCTGCACCCGGGCACCGGCCAGATGCTCGCGATCGAGATGAACCCGCGCGTGTCGCGCTCATCGGCGCTCGCGTCCAAGGCGACCGGCTTCCCGATCGCGCGCATCGGAGCCAAGCTCGCGGTCGGCTACACGCTGGACGAGCTTCCCAACGACATCACGAAGACCACTCCGGCCTCGTTCGAACCGGTGCTCGACTACGTGGTGACCAAGTTCCCGCGCTTCGCGTTCGAGAAGTTCCCCACGGCGGACCACCGGCTCACGACGCAGATGAAATCGGTGGGCGAGTCAATGGCCATCGGGCGCACGTTCAAGGAGTCGTTCCAGAAGGGTCTGCGCGCGCTGGAGATCGACCGCGCCGGCTGGGTGGTGGGAAAGACGGCCGAGGACGACCGCCTGGAGTCGGACGATCCCGCCGAGCTCAAGGTGGCACTGCGCACCCCCAGCGCCGAGCGGGTCTTCCAGATCAAGCGGGCCATTCTCGCGCGGATCCCTATTGACGAGATCGCCGAGCTCACCGGCATCGACAAGTGGTTCCTGGCGCAGCTGGGTGAGCTGGTGGAGGCGGAGGATCGGTTCCGGAACGCCGACTCCGCCGCCGACGCCTCGCTGCTTCGAGGGATGAAGCGGTTGGGGTTCTCCGACAGTCAACTGGCCGAGCTCAGGGGAGCGAGCGAGCAGGAGATGCGCGAGCTGCGCTGGCGGCTCGGGATTCACCCGACGTACAAGGTCGTGGACACGTGTGCCGGTGAGTTCCCCTCGGCTACGCCGTACTACTACTCGACGTACGAGGAGGAGAACGAGTCCGAGCCGCTCGGGTCCGAAGGCGTGGTGATACTCGGTAGCGGCCCCAACCGCATCGGGCAGGGAGTGGAGTTCGACTACTGCTGCGTGCGTGCGGGCCTGGCACTGCGGGAGCTGGGCTACCGCACCATAATGATCAATTCCAACCCCGAGACGGTCTCCACCGATTTCGACATCTCCGACAAGCCCTACTTCGAGCCGGTCACCCTGGAGGACGTGCTGGAGATCGTTCGGCTCGAGAGCCCGCTGGGAGTGATCGTCCAGTTGGGTGGTCAGACCCCGCTCAAGCTCGCCAAGGCCCTGGAGGCAGCCGGCATCCAGATCCTCGGTACGAGTTCCGAGGCCATCGACATGGCGGAGGATCGCCGCCGCTTCGAGGCGCTGGCGCGGGACCTCGGCGTCACGCAGCCGCCCAACGGCACAGCGGAGAGCGAGGAGGAAGCGCTTCGCATCGCAGCCGAGGTGGGATACCCGGTGCTGGTGCGTCCGTCGTACGTGCTGGGCGGCCGTGCGATGGAGATCGTATACGACGAGAGCACTCTCCAGCACTACTTCCGGCACGCGGTCCGTGCCTCGCCCGAGCACCCGGTGCTGATCGACCGGTTCCTGGAGGACGCCTTCGAGGCCGACGTGGACGCCATCGCCGACGGCCGGCGCTGCGTGATCGGCGGGGTGATGCAGCACATCGAGGACGCCGGGGTGCATTCCGGCGACTCCGCCTGTGTGCTGCCTCCCTATCTGCTCGAAGAGCGGCACGTCGAGGAGATGCGGCGGCACACGAAGGCCTTTGCGCAGGCGCTGGGCGTGGTCGGGCTGATCAACGTCCAGTACGCGGTGCGTGACGACACGGTGTACGTGCTGGAGGTGAACCCGCGGGGCTCGCGCACCGTGCCGTTCGTGAGCAAGGCGACCGGCGTTTCCCTCGCGAAGCTGGCAGCCGGCGTGATGGTGGGTCGGACGCTCGACGAGCTCCGAGTGGGCGACGAGGTGTCGATGCCCTACGTGGCGGTGAAGGAGGCGGTCTTCCCGTTCTCCAAGCTGCCCAACGTGGACACCCTGCTCGGACCGGAAATGCGCTCCACCGGTGAGGTGATGGGCATTGCGGACAGCCTCGGTATGGCATTCGCCAAGGCGCAGCTCGGGGCCGACGCGGGGCTCCCGCTCGAGGGAGGGATCCTGGTCACCGTCAACGACCTGGACAAGCCCACGGTGCTTCCCATCGTGCGGCGCTTCCACGAGATGGGATTCACGGTGTTCGCCACCGAGGGCACATCGCGCTACCTGCGCGCACGCGGCATACCGGCCGAGTTCGTGACCAAGGTGTACGAGGGTCGGCCCAACCCGGCGGACCTGATCGTGTCCGGCAAGGTGCAGCTCCTCATCAACACCCCCCTCGGCAAGCTCACCCAGCGCGACGACTACTACATCAGGCGCGCGGCGCTGCAGCATCGCGTTCCCTATATGACTACGATGTCGGCGGCGAGCGCGGCGTGTGACGCGGTGCTCGCCCTCAAGAGCCGGCGCGGCGAGGTGCGGTGTTTGCAGGAGTGGCACAAACTCACTGCACCGCCGGGAAGCGGGAAGCGGGAAACGGGAAACGTTACACCCGCAACGTCCTCTCCGTCGGGAAGCGGGAAACGGGAAACGGGAAACGTGTCTGCAGATGGATCCGCCCCGCCGAAGGAGTTCAGGGCGTGAACTCGACCGCGCTCCACGAGCTGCAATCCCGCGTCAGCGGCGAGGTGCTGTTCGAGGAGCCGCTCGCTGCGTACACCACGTATCGCATCGGTGGACCGGCGGCCGCGCTGGTGACTCCTGCGTCCACCGAGGACGTCGTGCGCACGCTCGAGTTCGCGGCGGAGAGCGGCACGCGCTGGCTTGCGCTGGGGCTCGGCTCGAACGTGCTGGTGTCGGACGCTGGCTTCGACGGGATCGTGATCCGGTTGGGCAAGGGGCTGGACGATGTGACCCGCGGAGTGGGTGGTGACGAGACGGTCTGGACCGTCGGAGCTGGAATGCCCACGCCGATGCTGGCGCGCCGCACGGCGAAGGCCGGGCTTGCGGGAGTGCACCGGCTGATCGGCGTGCCGGGCACCGTAGGCGGCGGCGTGTTCATGAACGCCGGCGCGCACGGGCAGGACTTCTCTCAGGTGGTCAGATCGGTGGAGCTGGTGGAGGCTGACGGTTCGGTGAAGCAGGTGGACGGGGGGGACATCGCCTGGCAGTACCGCTCCAGCGGACTGGGAGCCCGGGTGGTCGTCGGCGCGACGGTGGCTCTCTCTCCGGCAGACCCGAAGGATCTCGAGCGCGACGTCCGCACGTACCTCGACCGGCGCAAGTCGGGCACGCCGTTCAACGAGCGGTGCTGCGGCTCCGTGTTCCGCAATCCGACGTGGCCCGAGGGCGAAGAGCCCGAGGGGCCGCGCACGGCGGGCCGGATGATCGACGCGCTGGGCCTCAAGGGCTACCGGGTGGGCGGCGCCGAGGTATCGCGCAAGCACGCCAACTACATAGTGAACACCGGTGGGGCCACTGCTCGCGACGTGCTGTCTGTGATCGAGCACGTGCGCGGGCGGGTGCAGGAAGAGTTCGGGGTGGAGCTCCAGCTGGAGGTTGAGACGATTGACTGACTACTTCGCACACGAGAGCGCGTTCGTCGACGACGGCGCCAAGGTCGGAGCGGGCACGAAGATCTGGCACTTCTGCCACGTCATGCCGGGCGCAGAGATCGGGGAGAACTGCAGCCTGGGTCAAAACGTAGTGGTCATGCCGGGCACGAAGATCGGCAACAACGTCAAGATCCAGAACAACGTCTCCCTCTACGAGGGTGTGATACTCGAGGACGACGTGTTCTGCGGACCCTCGTGCGTGTTCACCAACGTGTCCACCCCGCGCAGCCACGTTTCGCGGCGGGGCGAGTACGAGACGACCCTGGTGAAGCGCGGCGCCGCGATAGGCGCCAACGCGACGGTCGTTTGCGGCATGACCCTGGGCGAATATGCGTTCATCGGGGCCGGCGCAGTGGTCACTTCGGACGTGCCGGCGTATGCCCTGATGGTCGGCGTGCCGGCGCGGCGCGTGGGCTGGATGTGCAACTGTGGCGAGCGGCTTCACCTGAGCAACGGGGAGGGGAAGTGCGAGCGCTGCGGCTTGGCGTACCGCGAGTCCGGCGGCCGGCTGGAGCCGATTGCCTCACCGTAGGCTCCCTTGTAAGTTTCGCTCTCTCAAAGACTTGAGACGACCGTGAAAGTACCCCTGCTGGACCTGAGGGCCCAGTTCGAGACCATAAAGGACGACGTGCTGCCGGCCCTGATGGAGGTGGTCGAGGCGCAGCGCTTCATCATGGGCGACCAGGTCCGGGAGCTCGAGCAGCGGGTCGCGGCGGTCAGCAACGCACGGTTCGGCATCGCATGCGCGAGCGGCACCGACGCGCTGCTGCTCTCCCTCATGACGCTGAACCTCCAGGCGGGTGACGAGGTGGTCACCACCCCGTTCACGTTCTTCGCGACGGCCGGGGCGATTCACAACGCGGGCGGCACTCCGGTGTTCGTGGACATAGACCCCGCCACGTTCAACTTCGATCTCGAGCAGGTCGCCGCCGCAATCACGCCGCGCACCCGCGCCATCGTGCCGGTGCACATCTTCGGTCAGATGGTGGACATGGAGGGCGTGATGGCGCTCGCCGCGCAGCACGGCCTGGTCGTGATCGAGGACGCGGCGCAGGCGATCGGCGCCCGGCGCAAGATCGACGGCACCTGGCGCCTGGCCGGAGAGTTGGGCACGACCGGCGCGTTCTCGTTCTTTCCCAGCAAGAATCTGGGTGGCTGGGGCGACGGCGGGATGATCGTCACGCAGGACGAGGCCCTGGCCGAGCGGCTGCGCAAGCTGCGCACGCACGGCGGGGCCAAGCAATACCACCACGATGAGATCGGCATCAACAGCCGGCTGGACACGATTCAGGCTGCGGTGTTGCTCAGGAAGCTCGTGCGCCTCGAGAAATGGAGTGCAGCCCGGCGCGAGCGGGCCGGGCATTACACAGCTGCCTTCGGTGACGTGGACGATGTGACTTCGCCGGTCACCGACCCTGCCAACGAGCACATCTACCACCAGTACACGATCCGCGTCCCGCGCCGTGACGAGCTGAAGCAGCACCTGCTCGACCGGGGCATCGGGTGCGCCGTCTACTACCCGAAGGCGCTGCACCTGCAGCCCTGCTTCGCCGCGCTCGGTTACGGGGAGGGTGCCTTCCCGGAGTCCGAGCGGGCTTGCCGCGAGGTGCTCTCGCTGCCGGTGTATCCGGAGCTCTCTCGTGAGCAGCAGGACGTGGTCGTAGAGACGATTGGGGAGTTCTACAGATGACGAGGCTCAAGGTCGCGGTGATAGGTGCGGGGAATTGGGGGCGCAATCACGTGCGCAGCCTGGCGGCTCTGCCGGAGGCGGACGTGGCGGCGGTGTGTGACCTGGACCAGTCGGTTCGCGAGGCGATGGCGCGGCAGTACCCGGGGACGCTGGTCACGGACTCAGTGGACAAGGCCCTCGAAGCCGCGGAGGCTGTCGTAGTTGCCACGCCGGCGGTGGAGCACCCGAAGTTGGCGAGTGCCGCGATCGAGCGGGGCTTGCCGGTGCTGGTCGAGAAGCCGTTTGCGCTCTCGGTGAAGGAGGCCACACAGATGGCCGAGCTGGGGGCGTCAAGGGGAGTGCCGATCCTGGTGGGACACCTGCTGGTATTCCATCCGGTCGTCGAACGGCTCAAGGCCATGATCGGCGCGGGCGACCTGGGCCAGATCTACTATCTGTACAGCCAGCGCGTGAACCTGGGGCAGGTGCGCCCCGATGAGAACGCGCTGTGGAGCTTCGGCCCCCACGACGTCTCGGTGGCCCTGGAGCTGCTGGGCCAGGCGCCCACCAAGGTGGCTGCGCACGGCAAGAGCTATCTCCAGCCCGGCGTGGAGGACGTGGTGTTCATGACAATGGAGTTCGCCTCGGGAGTGATGGCGCACGTGCAGATGTCGTGGCTGGATCCGCACAAGGAACGGCGCCTGACTGTCGTGGGCTCCAGCAAGATGGTCGTGTTCGACGACATGCAGGCGCGCGAGAAGCTCAAGGTCTACGACAAGGGCGTGGACCGCCCGCCGGAGTACGGATCCTATGGGGAGAGCCTGACGGTTCGCCAGGGCGACATCTCCATTCCACTGGTGCCGGGCGGGGAGCCGCTCAAGGCCGAGCTACGCCACTTCGTGCGCGTTGCGCGTGGCGAGGAGGAGCCGCGCCAGACCGCCGAGGACGGCGTGACGGTGGTGCGCATTCTGGAGGCGGCGACCGAGTCCCTGTCCAGGGGCGGCACTTTGGTGGACATGACAACCGGGGCGGAGGTGTGACGCAAATGGGAGCTGAGGAGCTGCTTCTCGAGAAAGCACAAGACAAGTCGGCCGTCTTCGGTGTGATGGGGTTCGGGTACGTCGGCCTCCCGCTCGCCGTGGAGTTGGCGGATGCCGGTTACTCCGTAGTCGGGTTCGACGTCAGCCAGGAGGTAGTCGAGCTCGTCAACTCCGGCGAATCCCACGTGCAGGATGTTCCCACGAAGCGGCTCAAGCCGTTCGTGGAATCGGGACGCATCAGCGCCACGACGGACATGGGACGACTCGGCGAGGTGGACGCGATCTCGATCTGCGTGCCGACACCCCTCTCCAAGACCAAGGACCCGGACGTGTCGTATATCCTGGCCGCTGCCGACGCGGTCACGAAGGCCGTGCGGAAGGGTCAGGCGGTGATACTGGAGAGTACTACCTATCCAGGTACGACTCGGGAGCTTCTGCTGCCGAGGATCCAGGGCAGGAACCTGGAAGTTGGCCGCGATGTGTTTCTGGCGTTCAGTCCGGAGCGAGTGGATCCGGGCAATGCCAAGTGGAAGACAAGGAACACCCCAAAGGTGGTTGGAGGAGTCACTCCGGCGTGTTTGCGAGTGGTACAGACGCTCTACGAGCCTGTCTTTGATACACTGGTGCCGGTGTCCTCTCCCGAAGCCGCCGAATTGGTGAAGCTGCTCGAGAACACGTTCCGCAGCATCAACATCGGCCTCGTCAACGAGATGGCGATCGTGTGCGACAAGCTCGGTGTTGACGTGTGGGAGGTGATCGATGCCGCGGCGACCAAGCCGTTCGGGTTCATGAAGTTCACCCCTGGTCCCGGCCTCGGAGGACACTGCATACCGATAGATCCGCACTACCTCGCCTGGAAGATGCGAGGCCTCAACTACCGCACCCGATTCATCGAAGTTGCGGGAGAGGTCAACGCGGAGATGCCGGCGTTCTGGGTACGGAAAGTCGCGGAACAGCTCAACGAGGGTGCGAAGTCGGTCCGCGGATCCAAGGTGCTAATCATTGGCGTTGCCTACAAGAGGGACATCGATGATGTGAGGGAGAGCCCCGCCATAGATATTCTCAAGCTGCTGCAACAGCAGGGGGCGGAAGTCCTGTATCACGACCCCTACGTACCGGGCCTCAACCAGGACGGGCTCGCGCTGAAGTCGGTGCCTCTTACTCCTGAATCCGTCGCGAATGCCGACTGTGTCGTGATCGCAACGGACCACTCGGATCTGGACTACGAGATGATCGGCGCGAAGGCACGCCGGGTGGTGGACACTCGTAACGCCCTCA
>JAUVTI010000049.1 GCA_030601605.1 Gemmatimonadales bacterium | reverse complement strand
GGGGGGATCACGATGACGTACGGATCACGCCCGGTGCCGCTCGACGCGCCAACCACGTCTGCGTCCATCCACCGCTCGTATACCGGCTGCTCGATCGCAGACGGATCGTACTTCGAGGCGAGTTCCGTCTTCGTCATGAACCCTGTGGTGTTGTCGTGTGAGCCTGTCGGCGCGGTGGATGCCGAGCCGCGGCGCGGGCCCTCAGCTCGCGCTGGAGGGGGTCGAGTGCCGCCGCGGGACGTCCGCTCCCTCGACGAGGATCCGGTTCACGACCACCTCGGCGCCTGCTACACCGCGAGCGACCTTGGCCGCGATGCGCCGCCCGCCCGTATCCGGGACGGTGCCGCTGAGCTCCACCACGCCGTCGCCCAGCGCACGCACGCTGATCGCGAGGTCCGACGCCTTGGGATGCTCCTCCAGGGCGGCGACCACGGCGCGCTCGACGTCCTGCGGGTCGGCCTCCAGGGCCTCCCGCTCGGAGCGCCTGAGCCGGCGCACCGCACCCTTGACCCGATCGGGGCCCAGGTCGCCCAGCAGCTCGCTCCCCACGATCCCGGCCAGCACTCCCAGGCCGAGGCCGGCGGCGGTGGCGAGGGCCACCCCGAGCCAATCGCTCTCCTGCCGTCTGACGCGAATCAGATGTCCTCCCGTGGCACCCGTAAACAGACCTTGCTACAATTATAAGCGCAACGGAACCCTTTGGTATACTAAAGGATGCAAGATACCGATCGCCAGTTGATCAGCCGGCGCGTGCTGTGGCTCACGGGTGCGATGATCCTCGCCCTGTTGCTGGGCACCGTGCTGTTCTTCGCCTACGTGGACCAGACTGAGCCCCTGCTCAGGTCCGCCGACACCGGTACCGCAATCTATGAGTGACACAATCCGGATCACCTTGCCCGACGGATCGGTCCGCACCGAGCCCGCCGGTACGACGGCCCGCGCCGTAGCCGAGTCCATTGGACCCCGGCTGGCGCGCGCGGCGGTCGCCGCGCGGGTCAACGGCGAGGTCTGGGACCTCAGCCGCCCGCTGAGCGAGGACACCACGCTCGAGATCCTGACCGACCAGGACCCGGCCGCCCTGGACGTGCTGCGGCACACCACCGCCCACGTGATGGCGACCGCCGTGCGCGAGCTGTTCCCGGACGCCAAGATCGGGTTCGGGCCGGCGATCGAGGACGGCTTCTACTACGACTTCGAGGTGTCGCGGCCGTTCACGCCGGAGGACATCGAGGCGATCGAGCGGAAGATGCGGGACGTGGTGAAGGCGGACTACCCGCTCGAGCGCGAGGAGGTGGACCGGGAGGGCGCCCGCAAACACTTCAAGGACGACCCCCTGAAGCTGGAGCGCCTGGAGGAGCTTGGCGACGACGAGCCGATCTCGGTCTACACGGACGGGCCCTTCGTGGACCTGTGCCGCGGCCCGCACGTGCCCAGCACCGGACGCATCAAGCATTTCAAGCTGCTGCACGCCGCCGGGGCGTACTGGAGGGGTGACTCACGGCGGCAGATGCTGCAGCGCATCTACGGCACCGCGTGGTTCAAGAAGGCCGATCTCGAGGCCTATCTGCACAGGCTGGAGGAGGCCCAGCGCCGCGATCACAGGGCGATCGGCAAGCAGCTCGACCTGTTCAGCATCCAGGAGGACGTCGGACCGGGGATGATCCTGTGGCACCCGCGCGGCGCGATCATCCAGTTCGAGCTCAGGCGCTTCATCGAGGACGAGCTGCTCAGGCGCGACTACGATCTGGTGTACACGCCGCACGTGACCCGGGAGGACCTGTTCTACCGCTCGGGGCACCTGCCGCACTACGAGGAGCAGCAGTTCCCTGTCATGGCGGAGGGCGAGGGGGAAGTGGCCGGCGTGCGCTATCGGGTGAAACCGATGAACTGCCCGATGCACACTCTGGTGTACGCCGCCCGACAGCACTCGTATCGCGACCTGCCGATCCGCATGGCCGAGATCGCCAACGTCTATCGCAACGAGCTCTCGGGCACGCTGCACGGGTTGCTGCGCGTGCGGATGCTCACGATGGACGACGCGCACGTGTTCTGTCGCGAGGACCAGATCGAGGACGAGATCTTCGACATGCTGGACCTCACCGACCTGGTGCTGAGGCGCACCTTCGGGTTCGAATATCGGATCGATCTCGCCACGCGGCCCGAGTCGAAGATGGGAGACGATGAGGAGTGGGACGTGGCGGAGAAGGCGCTCGAGCGGGCGCTCGACCGGCGCGGCGTGACCTACGGGATCGACGAGGGCGGAGGGGCGTTCTACGGGCCGAAGATCGACGTCAAACTCAAGGACGCGATCGGCCGCGAGTGGCAGGGCACGACGATTCAGCTGGACTACCAGCTGCCCGAGCGCTTCGAGCTGGAGTACGCCGGATCGGACAACCGGCCGCACCGTCCCGTGATGATCCACCGCGCCATCCTCGGCACGCTGGAGCGGTTCATAGGCTGCCTCATCGAGCACTTCGTGGGCGCGTTTCCGGTGTGGATCTCGCCCGAGCAGGTGCGCGTCCTGCCAATAGCGGAGGATCAGGGGGAGCAGGCCGCAGCGGTGCACGCCCGGCTCCGCGCGGCGGGCATCCGCTCGTCGGTGGACGACCGGAACGACACGCTCAACTACAGGATCCGGGACGGCGAGGTCATGAAGGTCCCGTACCTCGCGGTAGTCGGGAAGCGTGAGGTCGTGGACGGCACCGTGGCGGTCCGGGTGAGGGGCGCCAAGAAGAAGCAGGAGGTCATGCCGGTCGAGGCCTTCATCGAGCGCGTTCAGGAGAAGATCCGCACGCGGGCTCTGTCGGCGGATTTGGGTCCGCAAGGCCGTGGTTGAGCAGGTATGTACCCGCCGTTAAACTCCAAGCGGTCGGTTGGTTAGCGTCGCGATAAGGCAGTGTCGGAAGGTCGGGATTGGCGGGTTAGACGGGAGGGAATGAAACGGTGTCCAACAAAGAGACTACTCCAGTCATCGTTAGTGCGGTCAGAACCCCGGTGGGCAGGTTCCTGGGCGGCTTGAGCTCGCTTCCGGCCACCAGGCTCGGGGCGATCGCAATCCGAGAGGCCATGGCCCGGGCGGCGGTCGACCCCGGGGCGGTAGATGAAGTGATCATGGGCATGGTGGTGCAGGGCGGCGCAGGGCAGGCTCCCGCCCGTCAGGCGGCCATCCATGGCGGGGTGCCGGACGAAGTGCCGGCCATGACCATAAACAAGGTCTGCGGCTCGGGGCTCAAGGCGGTGATGCTCGCCTCGCAGGCCATTCGCGCCGGCGACGCGCAGTGCCTCGTCGTGGGCGGCATGGAGTCCATGTCGCAGGCGCCGCACTACGTGTACGGCATGCGCAGCGGTGTGAAATACGGCAACCAGCAGATGGTCGACGCGGTCCAGTACGACGGCCTGTGGTGCTCCTTCGGCGACAACGTGATGGGGAGCTACGCCGAGTACACCGCCGAAAAGGCCGGCATCACGCGCGAAGAGCAGGATCAATACGCGTTCGAGAGCCACCAGAAGGCGGTGGCGGCCATGGAAGGCGGCAAGTTCGAGGAGGAGATCATCCCGGTCGAGATCGCGGGTCGGAAGGGCAAGGTGACCGTGGTCAAGCAGGACGAGGGGCCGCGCGCGGATACTTCGGTCGAGGCGCTCGGCAAGCTGAGACCCGCGTTCCAGAAGGATGGGTCGGTGACAGCGGGTAACGCGCCCGGACTGAACGACGCCGCGAGCGCGCTGGTGGTGACCTCCGAGGCCTTTGCCGAGGCGAACGGCCTGCCGGTAATGGCTCGCGTAACGGGGTACGCCACGGGCGGCGGGCCCCCGAAGGAGCTGTTCTTCGCTCCGATCGTGGCGGTCAACAACCTGATGGCCAAGACGGGCGCGGACATCGGGTCCTACGGCCTGATCGAGGCCAACGAGGCGTTCGCCGTGCAGGCGCTGGCGGACGGCCGCGAGTTGGGATGGGATTGGGACCGGGTAAACGTGAACGGTGGCGCGGTGGCCCTGGGGCATCCGATCGGCGCGAGCGGCGCCCGCATCCTGACCACGCTGCTGTATGCGATGAAGGATCGCGGGGTCGAGAGTGGGCTCGCGACGCTGTGCCTGGGTGGCGGAAACGCCGTAGCCCTCAGCGTGGAGCAAGCTGCATGAGCGAGAGCCGGACGGCACAACTGACCATGACCCCGACCGCCGTGGCGCGGCGGGCGTTGGCGATCCTCGGCGGAGCGCTGTTCGTGGCGCTTGCCGCCCAGGTGGCGATTCCGTTGCCGGGAACTCCGGTGCCGGTCACGCTGCAGGTGCCCGCAGTGTTGATCGTGGGCGGCCTGCTGGGGCCGCGGCTCGGTGCGGCCTGCCTGGCCTTCTACCTGGCGATGGGCGCGGCGGGCCTGCCGATGTTCGCGTCCATCGGGGTGCCGGGCGCCGCGCGACTGTTCGGTCCAACCGGCGGCTACCTGCTGGCGCTTCCGCTGGCGGCAGCCGTCGTGGGCGTGGTGTTGGAGCGGGGCCGGTCGTGGGGCAGGCTCGCAGCCGCCATGATCGCCGGCCTGGCTGTGGTCCACCTCGGCGGCGTGGCGCAGCTCGCCGTGCTTACCGGCGACTGGGCGACTGCGTTCGCCTGGGGATCGGTGCCGTTCCTGCTGTTGGACTTGTTGAAGTTGGTGGTCGCCGGTCTCATCATCCGGCGTTTAGCACCGAAGACGCGCGCGCTCCTCTAAAGGGCGCGCGTTGTGTTTTCGGCCGTTGGCGCGCTCGTCGGCTTTTACCTAGCGGTCGCGCTGATCGCGCTGCCGCTGGGGTACGCCATCCCGGCGGCGTGGAAGAGCGGGATCCTCGGCATCGGGCTCCAGACGTTGCCGATTGTGGTGGCGGCGCTGTTCGTGAGTCACCTCCTGGTTCGCCGGCGTATGGCGACCTGGGAGATGATGGGATGGCGCAGGCGCGTGCGCTACGTGAAGGCCTTCGGGCTGGGAGCGGGCCTCGGCATCGCCATGGCCCTGCTGGCCCTGCTCATAGCGATGGGGCCCGGGAGCGCGAGCCTGAGCCTGAGCGGTGAGCCGCTCACCGCGTACCTGCCCGCGGCGTTGGCAGCGGTGATCGGGTTGGCGGTGGCGGCGCTGGCGGAGGAGCTGCTGTTCCGGGGCTACCCGCTGGCGCGCCTGGCGCGGCCGATCGGAAAGGTGGGAGCGAGTGTGGTGCTGGCGGCCGTGTTCGCCGCCGTGCATCTGGCGAATCCCGAGGCAACCTCTTTCGGGGTGGTCAACGTAGGGCTTGCCTCGCTGGTGTTGAGCGCGGCGTTCTTCACGCCCGGCGGGCTTCCCGCCGCCTGGGGCTTGCACCTGGGGTGGAACGCCGGGCTGGGGCTGGCCGATGCGCCGGTGAGCGGCATCGCGCTCCGGTTGCCTGCACTCGAGTTTCATACCGGAGGGCCGTCCTGGGTGACGGGCGGCGCATTCGGACCGGAAGGCGGATTGTCCGCCACGGTGGTGATGGGTCTGGCATTGATGTGGCTCAGCCGCAGCGCGGCGAGAGCCGGGGAGGGAGAGCCGACGTGAAAGGGATCGCGGTGGTTGGTGCCGGCACCATGGGAAACGGAATCGCGCACGTCTTCGCACAAAACGATTGGGACGTCACGCTCATAGACGTCGACGAGGGGCAGCTCGAGAAGGCGCTGGCGACGATTCGCAAGAACTTCGACCGACAGATCAAGAAGGGAGCGCTCACGGAGGCCGATCGGGACGGCGCCCTGGGACACATCACCACGGCGACCGATCTCGCAGCCGCCGCCAAGGCCGAGCTCATAGTGGAGGCGGCAACGGAGAATCCCGAGCTCAAGTTCACGATCTTCGAGAGGCTCGACGAGGCAGCGCCTGACGGCACGATCCTCGCGACCAACACCTCTTCGATCTCCATCACCGAGATCGCGGCCCGCACGGGCCGCCCCGACAAGGTGGTCGGGATGCACTTCATGAACCCCGTCCCAATGATGAAGCTGGTCGAGATCATCCGCGGGCTGGGGACATCGGACGAGACGACGGCCGCGGTGATGGAGGTGGCGACGTCGCTTGGCAAGACTCCGGTCGAGGCCAACGACTATCCGGGATTCGTTGCCAACCGGATCCTGCTGCCGATGATCAACGAGGCGGTCTACTGCGTCATGGAGGGGGTTGCCACCCCGGAGGCCGTGGACACCGTGATGAAGCTCGGCATGAATCACCCCATGGGGCCGCTGGCGCTGGCGGACCTAATCGGACTGGACGTGTGTCTCTCGATCCTGGAGGTGCTGCACACTGGGCTGGGAGACTCGAAGTACCGGGCGTGTCCTCTGCTGCGTAAGATGGTGGCCGCCGGGTACCTGGGCCGCAAATCCGGCAAGGGTTTCTATGACTATAGCTAGCCCGCTGCTGCTGGACGTTCCCGAGCAGTCGCGCGAGATCGTGGAGATGACCCGCGAGTTCGCGCAAAAGGAGATCGCGCCACACGCAGCGGAGTGGGACAGCACGAAGCACTACCCGGCCGAGGTGATGAAGCGGCTGGGCGAGCTCGGCTTCTACGGGCTGAGGATCCCGGAGGAGTACGAGGGGTTGGGGCTCGACACGCTGACCTACATGATGGTGTTGGAGGAGATCGCGGCCGCCGACGCTTCGGTGTCGATATCGCTCTCGGTGCACAACTCCCTGCCCGTCACCATGTTGCTTCGCGAGGGGACCGCTGAGCAGAAGGAGCGCTGGCTCGGGCCGATGGCGCGGGGCGAGGTGCTGGCCGCGTTCTCGTTGTCGGAGGCCGACAGCGGCTCGGATAGCGTGAGCATACGGGCGCAGGCGGTCCGCGACGGCGACGAGTGGGTGCTGAGCGGGGAGAAGACGTGGGTCACCAACGGCGACACCGCCGACCTCCTGGTTATAATGCTTCGGACGGATACGCCGGAGGAGCGGCGTGGAGCGCACGGTATCTCGGCGTTTCTGGTGCCCGCCGCTGCGCCGGGAGTCGTTCCCGGGAAGGCGGAGGACAAGATGGGTCTTCGGGCCTCCCGCACCACGTCACTGAGCCTCAACGACGTGCGACTGGGCCCGGAGCACTTGCTAGGGATGGAGGGTGAGGGGTTTATTTACGCGCTCCAGGCGCTGGACAACGGGCGGATGGGAGTGGCCGCTCAGGCCACCGGGATAGCCCGGGCCGCGTTGGAGCACTGCATTCGCTACAGTCAGGAGCGGCAGCAGTTCGAGAGGCCGCTCAGGGACTTTCAGGCGATTCAGTTCAAGCTCGCCGACATGGCCACGCGGATCAGCGCGGCGCGCGCCCTCATTCTCGAGGCCGCTCGGGCCAAGGATCGTGGCGAGTCGGTGACCGAACGGGCGGGCATGGCCAAGCTGTTTGCCTCGGAGACGGCGATGTGGGTCACGACGCAGGCGGTACAGATCTTTGGAGGCTACGGCTACATGCGCGACTATCCGGTGGAACGGCTGTTTCGCGACGCAAAGGTGACTGAGATTTATGAAGGCACAAGCGAAATCCAGCGAATCGTTATTGCACGGGGGCTCTACTCCGACTAGAGCCGAAATCACAAAATCATTGGATGACGGATTGTTCGAACTCATCGGCGAACATGGACACGAGCAGCTCTCCCTGTGGAGCGAACCCGAAACCGGGTATCGCGGGGTGGTGGCCATCCACAACA
Source organism: Gemmatimonadales bacterium (assembly GCA_030601605.1). Taxonomy (GTDB): domain Bacteria; phylum Gemmatimonadota; class Gemmatimonadetes; order Gemmatimonadales; family GWC2-71-9; genus WVYX01. Next base: position 3,501 of record JAUVTI010000049.1, on the reverse strand, counting down.
CCATTCTGGGACCAGCGCTCGGCGGCACACGGATGTGGGCGTACGAGAACGACCTCGAGGCGCTGATTGACGTCCTGCGGCTGTCGCGCGGCATGACCTACAAGGCTGCGGTGGCCGGGCTCAACCTCGGTGGCGGCAAGAGCGTCATCGTGGCTGACCCCAACGTCAAGGACCGCGCGGACATCTTCCGGGCGCACGGGCGCCACGTTCAGTCCATGTGCGGGCGATACATCACCGCCGAGGACGTGGGGACGAGCCCGAGCGACATGGAGTTCGTGCGCGAGGAGACGGAGTACGTGGTCGGGCTCGCCGGACGCTCCGGCGATCCATCGCCGGTGACCGCTCTCGGGGTGTACCGCGGCATGCAGGCGTGCGCCAAGACGCGCTGGGGCAGCGACTCGCTGTCCGGCAAGACCGTGACGGTACAGGGCGTCGGACACGTAGGCTACCATCTGTGCAAGCACATGCACGACGAGGGCGCCTTGCTCGTGGTGACCGACATCGAGGACGACAGGATCAAGCGCGTGGTGGATGAGTTCGGCGCGACCGCAGTGGGCGCCGACGAGATCTACGGCGTAGAGGCCGACATCTTCGCGCCGTGCGCGCTGGGCGCCATAATCAACGACGACACGCTCAAGGTGCTCAAGGTCGAGATAGTGGCCGGAGCGGCCAACAACGTGCTCGATGAGGAACGGCACGGCGACGTGCTGCACGAGCGTGGGATTCTCTATGCTCCGGACTACGCCGTGAACGCGGGCGGCCTGATAAACGTGAACGCTGAGGTCGAGGGCTGGGACCTGGAGCGTTCCCACAAGAAGGCGTCGGAGATATACGACACGATCATCAAGATCGTGCAGATCGCCGACGACCAGGGGATCCCGACGTATCGGGCGGCGGACCGGCTGGCCGAGGACCGGATAGCCGAAGCCGCCGCGCGCAAGAAGAAGCGGAAGTAGCGGACCGGAGCGCATATGAGTGATGCACGTGAGCGGGCGCGACCGCTCGAGTCGGCTGATCCGGCCATCGACTCGTTGATCCAGCGCGAGGTAGCGCGGCAGGAGAACGGGCTCGAGCTGATTGCCAGCGAGAACTTCGTGTCCCGCGCCGTGCTCGAAGCGATGGGCTCCGTACTCACGAACAAGTACGCCGAGGGATACCCCGGCAAGCGCTATTACGGCGGCTGCGAGGTGGTGGACGAGATCGAGCAGCTCGCCATCGACCGGGCGCTGGAGCTGTTCGGCGCCGACCACGCGAACGTGCAGCCGCACAGCGGCGCGCAGGCCAACATGGCTGCCTACTTCGCCGTGCTGGAGCCGGGCGACACGCTGATGGGGCTCAAGCTGACCCACGGAGGACATCTCACCCACGGCTCGTCGGTGAACGCCAGCGGCCGCCTGTTCAAGGCCGTGCAGTACGGAGTTGACGAGAGCACGGGCCTCATCGATCTCGATCAGGTTCGGGATATCGCCCGCGCCGAGAATCCGAAGCTCATCATTGCGGGCGGGAGCGCATACCCGCGTCACATCGACTTCGCTGGGTTCGCCGATGTCGCCCGCGAGGTGGGAGCCCACCTGCTGGTGGACATGGCCCATTTCGCCGGGCTCGTGGCGGCTGGAGTTTGTCCGTCGCCGGTGCCGCACGCCGACCTCGTCACCTCAACGACCCACAAGACTCTGAGGGGCCCGCGGGGCGGGTTCATCCTGTGCCGCGAGGAGTTTGCCAAGGCGGTGAACAAACAGGTGTTCCCCGGTACGCAGGGCGGGCCACTCGAGCACGTGATCGCCGCCAAGGCCGTTGCGTTCCACGAAGCGTTGCAGCCTGACTTCAAGCAGTATGCGGCCCAGGTCGTGACCAACGCCAAGGTGCTTGGTACGGCCCTGAGGGAGCGGGGCTACACGCTGGTTTCGGGCGGCACTGACACGCACCTGCTCCTGGTGGACCTGCGCCCGCAGGACATCACTGGCAAGGATGCCGAGGAGACGCTTGGGCGTGCCGGAATCCACGTCAACAAGAACACGGTGCCCGGGGACCCCAGGTCGCCGTTCGTGACCAGCGGGATTCGCCTCGGGAGTTCCGCGCTCACCAGCCGCGGTATGATGGAGGAGGAGATGGCGCAGATCGCGGGGTTGATCGACGATGTGCTGCGGTCGGCGGATTCGGAGACTGTCGAGAGGGTAGGGGTCCAGGTGCGGGAGTTGACAGGGGCGTTCCCGCTATATCCAAGCCTGGCTAGGGTTTAGCGGCGGTCTTGCTCGCAGGGTAACGAGTCTCCACCTTACTACCGTGTTCGAGCTACAACTGGCCAACGAGGTCCTGGAGCGGATTCGCGCTGTGGACGGGCGCTATCACGAGCGGGCATACCTGTTCGTGCTGGCCTCGCTGGAGTACTGTCAGCGCAAGCGCAAGGCGCGCGGCCACATCGCGGGTTCCGAGTTGGCCGAGTCGTGCCGCGAGTTCGCGCTGGACCAGTTCGGATTGACCGCGCGCACGGTGCTGTCGCACTGGGGAATCGAGTCTACCGACGATATCGGGCGGGTGGTGTTCGTGCTGATCGAGGCGGGGCTGCTGATCCAGCACCCCAATGATCGTCTCGAGGACTTCACATCGGTGTATGACTTCGCGCAGGCGTTCGATGGGGATTACCCGTGGGGTGGGGTCGCACGCGCGGATACTGTCGGGTAACATATAGATAGCCCTCAGGCCGCGGCTGGAGGCCTCAGGTATCTGGGAAGGGAGGAGCAGCATGGATGATAGGAACTGGCCTGCGTGTCTGAAGTGCGAGAAGGGCGTGCTGATTCCGCTCTCGGACTACGGACGTGACGGGGCGTCGATCAAGTTCAAGGCGTGGGCCTGCTCACATCCCGAGTGCGGTTTCAACATCCGTATCGACAACGGCGAGATTTCGTTCGGCCGCGCGATCGGACAGAGCTTCAAGTAGGTAAGTCTCCGAGCCGTTGGCCCTCCCGGCTCGCGCACCGTGGGGCTGACGGCTCACCTTCGATGCCGATACCCGTTCTCAACGCCACCCAGGCCGCAGCGTGGGACGAGCGTGCGCGCACCGGCGCCGCCATCCCGAGCCGCGTGCTCATGGAGGCAGCCGGCCGCGCGGTCGCGCAGTTGCTCGCGCGGGATTTCCCGAGCCAACTCGAACACGGCGTTCTGATCGCCGCCGGGCACGGCAACAACGGGGGCGACGGCTGGGTGGTTGCGCGGGCGCTGGGCGCCGGTGGTGTGCGCGTGTGGGCGGCGGAGTTGGACCGCGAGCGGTCACCCGACTGCGAGGCGAACCGCAAGCTCGCGTTGGAAGAAGGAGTCCAGTTGCTCGCGTCCGACGCCGCGTGGCCGGATGTGGGCATCGTGGTTGATGCGCTCCTCGGCACGGGCGCGTCCGGCGAGCCGCGCGGAGCCATCGGTGAGCTTGCCCAGCGAGTGGCGCGGCACCGCGGCCCCGTGGTTGCCGTGGACGGGCCCACGGGGCTCGATCTCTCGACCGGGGAGGCT